>CALFIA010000292.1 GCA_937876275.1 uncultured Actinomycetes bacterium
TGTCTCGACTCCAACTCGACCGAGAAGGCTGCTCGATTCGTGCGCATGTGCGACGCGTTCGCCGTTCCGCTGGTCGTGCTCGTCGACGTTCCGGGTTACCTACCCGGTGTCGGCCAGGAGTGGGAGGGCGTCGTACGACGCGGCGCGAAGTTGCTCCACGCGTTCGCCGAGTGCGTCGTTCCTCGCGTCACCGTTGTTACGCGCAAGGCCTACGGCGGCGCATACATCGCGATGAACGCTTCGTCACTTGGTGCCACGAAGGTGTTCGCGTTCCCGACTGCTGAGGTTGCGGTCATGGGCTCAGTTGCCGCGATTCGCATCCTTCACCGCCGCCGTCTCTCCGAGGTTCCCGAGGAGAACCGCGAGCAGGTCGAGCTCGAGCTCGCTGCCGAGCATGAGGTCATCTCAGGCGGTATCGCGCGGGCAGTGGAGATCGGAGTCGTCGACGAGATCGTCGATCCGAAGGAGACACGTCGAGCTGTTGCGCAGGTTCTGCTGGATACGCCCGGCGTGCGTGGGCAGCACGGCAACATTCCGCTGTAAGTAATGCGCTCTTCGGCAGACAGCCTCCGGATCTAGACCACCTGATGCATCAGCCGCACGGTTGAGCCTTCGTGAGCTGACCTGAAGGGCTCAAGTTCGTCATCCCACGGCTCCCCGATCAGCCGGGCGATTTCGTCGACCATCGATTCACCCGTGACTTGAGCATGGGAGAGCGCAGTGCGCAGGCGCTCCTCGTGCACCATGACATCGCCGAACGGGCCGATTGTCGCTCTGAAGAGTCCTAGGCTCGGGGTGGCGGCGAAACGCTCCCCATCGCGGCCCGGCGCGTAGTCCTCGGTGACCTCGTAGCGCACCTGACTGAAGGCCAGAAGAGCGCTTGCCAGACGAGCCCCTGTTCCGGGAGCACCCGTCCAGATGATTTCGGCCCGAACTGAGCCCGGCGAGATGGGCTGGTCGGCCCAATCGATGTGCACCTCGGTTCCGAACACGCCTGCAAGCGCCCACTCAAGGTGGGGGCTCAGCGCCCTGGGGCACGAATGGAGGAAGACAACACCACGCGAGGGCGACTGCTCTACGGCAGCGCCCGTGCTGTGCTTCGCGGTCACCAAGACCGTCATCTGGCCCCCTTTCGAGTTCGCCTTCCCCAGCGCTCGAACGGTGCCTGGAATCAGGATAACCCTGCAACGAAGGTCACACCACCAAGGAGGGCCATTGAGGCCAGGCCGTGAGGGGAATTCGGTAGTCTCAGCCCACCGCGATTTCCGCGGGCGTTCCTCGGAGGTTTCACATGGCCCTGGCATCCCCCCAGCCGCGCGTCCTGGCTGACGTCGTTCCGCACACCTGGGTCCGCCAGGCAATCTTGATCGGCGGAGGCGCGGCTTTCGTCGGCTTGGCTGCTCAGATCTCCTTCTACCTCCCGTGGAACGCGGCAGTTCCGGTCACCCTGCAGACCTTTGCCGTCGTGCTCGCCGCCGGTGCACTCGGTTCCCTGCGCGGCGCAGCAGCCATGGCGCTCTACGCACTTCTCGGCGGTATCGGCCTGCCCTGGTTTGCCGGCCATAGCTCCGGCTTCGGCGGTGCCGCATTTGGCTACATCATCGGCTTCATCGTCGCGGCATTCATCGTCGGCAAGCTTGCCGAAAATGGCGCCACCCGTAACTTCTTCAAGGCTGTCGGCCTCATGGTGATCGGCAACATCGTGATCTACGCGATCGGCTTCACCTGGCTCAAGTACGACCTCGACATCCCGTGGTTCGGCGCCGACTCGGCCTGGGCCTACGGCGTCAAGGACTTCATCGCCGGTGACATCGTCAAGATCCTCGCCGCAGCGGGCCTGCTCCCCCTGACCTGGCAGGCGCTGAAGAAGGCCAAGCTCACCGACTAACCGTCAGCCAGTAAGGCCGGTGACCAACAGGTAGACGCCGAACACCGCGCACATCGCGGCCAGGATCTGGAACTGTCGGTTCATCACAAACGAATAGATCGGCGACAGAACTCCCTCCGCCCGTGATCCGAGAAGTATTCGTATCGCGGGCGGAGTCCATGTAGCCATCAATGCGAAAACGAAGAAGATCACGATGAATACGGCCTGAATGATCAGGCCAGCCGACGAGACGGTGACGTCATGCAGCGCGGGTGCCATGACCGCGAAGCTCGAGAGATCGGTGATGCTGAAGTAGAACGCCAAGGCCGCAAACTCCCACGGCTTTGCCCTGCCTTCAACACCTTGCAATGCCGATTGCGACTTGGCCAGCAATTGCGGATGGGGAATCAGGAAGAAGATCGCTATGAGGAACAAGATGACTGCACCGATGATGCGGATCACCGGATACGAATGATCGTGCTGGCCCGTGCCCGCATCCGGCAGCTGGGCGAGTCCGAGCAGAAGCAGCGCGGCGACGATCGAAAAGGCAAGCAAGTTCGCGAGGAATACCGCGACAGCCCGCACTCCCCATTTGGGACCAGAGACCACGATGATCTGCAGCGCGATGAGGCCAGGGGTAATCGCCGCGGCAATACCTAGCGGAATGACATCGAGCATGGGGTGAACCTAGCGGAGGGTCTCGAGGACTTCGCGAACCATGGCTTCGGTGGTGTTCGGATGCAGGAAGACGAGTCGACCCACGGGCTCCCCGCGCCATGAGCTGTGCGCGACGAAGGCAACCTGCTCTGCCAGCAGGCGTTGCGCCCAGGCGTTGTATTCGGCGACTCCCCAGCCCCTGCGACGAAACAGCACAATCGACAGACCAGGTTCTCGCACTAGTTCGAGGTGCTCACTCTCATCGATTACCTTTGCAGCGAAGTTCGCCATGTCGATCGAGCTCTCGATCGCCTCGCGGTATGCGTCGAGTCCGTTCACGGCAAGGGAGAACCAGAGTGCGAGCCCACGTGCCCGCCGAGTCAGGTGATAGGCGAGGTCACTCGGATTGAAATCATCATCGCTCTCATGAATCACGTCGAGGTATGACGCATCTTGGGTATGCACTGCGCGCGCGAGTCGTGGCTCGCGATACATGAGCGCCGCGCAATCGAAGGGCGCGAACCACCACTTGTGCGGATCCATCACGATCGAGTCAGCTTTCTCGATTCCCGAGTAAAGATGTCGAACGCTCGGAGCCAGCAGGCCGGCACCGCCATAAGCCGCATCGACATGCATCCAGATACCGCGACTTCGCGCGAATGCTGACACCGCTTCGAGGTCATCGACTATTCCGGCATTGGTAGTTCCGGCTGTGGCGACAATGGCCACGACGTCGTCGAGTTGCTCGTCTGTCACCGACGCGAGAGCCTGTCCATCGAGCCGACCTGTCGAGGTCGCAATCACTATCGCGTCCATGGCCACGATGTTCAGCGCATTCTTGATGGACGAATGGGCCTGGTCGCTCACGAGCACGCGAAGCCGGCTTTCGGGAATGCCCGCAGCGGCTCGCGTGCGACGAGCGGTGTCACGTGCGACGACGAGGGCTGAGAGATTCCCGGCGGAACCGCCGGAGACGAAGACGCCACCGGCCGATTGCGGCAGCCCGGCTGCGTCCATCATCACGCGAAGTGCCTGATTCTCGGCGGCCACAGCGCCTGCCGCTTCCAGCCATGAGCAGCCCTGAAGCGATGCGGCCGACACGACCATGTCGAAGAGCAACGCCGCCTTGGTGGGCGCGGCCGGAATGAACGCCCAAAAACGCGGACTGTCAGCCGACAAAATGGTGTCGGCAATGTGGTTGACGTAAAGATTTAGAACCTCATCGGCCGACCTGCCTTCAGCCGTCATCAGGCCGTCGAGGGCGGCGTGGAGTTCGCTCCTTACTCCAAGGCCGTCGACCGGTGTTTCCTCGAGCGAAAGGCGATCCCTCACGAATTCCAGGATGAGATCGGTCATCTCAGGGTCGAACTGGTGCATGCGTCCTGCGTCGGCAGTCATTCGCGGGCCTTCCATGAGCCTGCGGAGCCTCACGCAGGTCCGTGCGCCGTCAGTCTTCCTGGCAGCAGGCACTCCACGAAGTCTAGCCGCCAGACCGCTCATCTGAACATCATCAAGTTTCATGGCACACTGGGGGCGTGAGCACTTCCGTCCAGGCACCTGAGCAAGCCGGCCGCGCCTACCACCACGGCGACCTTCGGTCTGCCCTGGTGTGCGCCGCCGTGGCGAGGGTGGAAGAGGTCGGGGCAGAGCACGTGTCACTTCGTGCCGTTGCCGCCGAGGTGGGCGTGAGCCCGAGCGCGGCGTATCACCACTTCGCCGACAAGGACGCGCTCCTGGGCGAGGTTGCAGCCCAAGGACTCCATCAACTCGTGATCGCCGTCTCCGCTGAGGTGGAGGCTATTCCTGCCGGCTCTCGCGAGGCCGCGATGCTGCGTTTCCGAGCCGCCGGGCAGGCGTATGTCTCGTTCGCGCTGTCGCATCCCCAGCTCTTCCGGGTGGCTTTCAGCCCGTATTGCCTCGAGCAACCTGGCGTTCCCACGACTGACGACGGTTCAGTGCCGGTTCTTTCCGCACTTCTCAACGACCTCGTCAACACAGGCGGAATGAATGCAGCAGTGCGCGACGACTCCGAGGATGTCTTCGTCGCCACACTGCATGGGCTGGCCACGCTCGCGCTACAGGGAATGATTCCTGCCGATCGAGTACCGCAGCTTCTCGCCAAGGTCGAGCAATTGATCGGCGTTAATCCCTAGCCGTGAAGAATGACAAGTTTTTCCTCGGTCATCTCACGCACTGACCACGCCGGGCCTTCCTTGGTGTTACCCGAGTCGCGGAGACCGCCATACGGCATCTGATCGGTTCGCCAGGTCGGCACCTCGTTGATGAGGACTCCGCCGAAGTCGAGAATGCGCGCTGCCTTCAGGCCCTTGGTGATGTCGGCAGTGAAAACTGCCGCCTGCAGGCCGAAGTCGGTGTCATTGGCAATGCGCAGGGCATCGTCGAAATCGTCGTACACCTGAACTGCCACCACAGGGCCGAAGACCTCTTTCGAGCACACGCTCATCTGCGGATTCGCACCGACGATGACGGTGGGCATGAGCACGCCGTTGGCATCGAGCGTTCCGCCACATGCAACCGAACCGCCATCGGCCACAGCCTCGGCGATCCAGCCCGCCACGCGATCGCGCTCGGAGACTGAGATCAGGGCTGAGACATCCGTCGCATCGTCCATCGGATCACCCACGACGAGCGACTGCACTCCCGCGACGAGTTCCGCGACGAAGGCATCGGCGATCGAACGGTGCACGAGGATGCGCTGGGTCGAGATACACGACTGCCCCGCGTGCGAGAAACCGGCGATCTTGATCTTCGCGGCGGCGGTCTTCCAATCTCCGTCTGCCTCGATGACGACCGGGGCATTGTTGCCGAGTTCCAGGCCAACGCGCTTACGTGGTGCGCGAGCGCGAATTCCCCAGCCCACGTCAGGTGATCCGGTGAAGGTGATCAGGGCGACGTTCGGGTTATCTACGAGGGCATTGCCCACGGTGCCACCTCCGCCGGTGACAACCTGCAGGTAGCCGTCGGGCAGGCCGGCCTCTTCGAGCAGACGAGCGAGAAGGATCGAGGAGAACGGGGTCTGTGACGCAGGCTTAAGGACCACCGGGCACCCGGCGGCAATTGCGGGGCCTACCTTGTGCACGACCAGATTGAGCGGGAAGTTAAAGGGAGCGATGGCACCGACCACGCCCACTGGCACGCGCATGATGAAGCCGAGCTTTCCCACGCCTACGGGCGATGCTTCCAGCGGAACCACTTCACCGGCGAGCGTGCGCGCCACTGCCGCCGAGAACTGCAGGGTGCTGACGGCGCGATCAACCTCTACACGCGCAGTCTTGATGGGCTTCGCAGACTCACGAGCAATGGCGATGCCGAACTCCTCGCGACGCGACGCGAGCAGCACTGCTGCTCGATCGAGAATCTCGGCGCGCTGCCACTGCGGCAGGGGTGAGGTCTCCATGGCGCGATGTGCGTACGCAACGGCGTCATCGACGTCAGAGGGACTCAGCGCGGGAACCTTGCCCAGCAGCTCGTTGTCGAATGGCGAGCGGACTTCCAGGGAAGAACCGGAACCAGTGCTCCACGTGCCCGTCACCAGAACGGGGGTCACTGCAGACTGGTCAATGCCGGGAATCAGTTGTGTGGTCATGCGGCGAATCTAGCGGGGTATTCTCCCCTTATGACGGGGAATTCGGTGGGTCTCGAAGTGCGCTCGCTCACCAAGGTCTTCGGACGAGGTGACGGGGTCCGCGCTGTCTCTGACCTCTCCTTCCGGGTCGAGCCCGGTCGGGTCACCGGCTTCCTCGGCCCCAACGGCTCGGGCAAGACCACGACCTTGCGCTGCCTTCTTGGCCTCGTCACTCCAACCTCGGGGCAGACCCTCGTGGGCGACCAGCCGTATCGCGAGTTACATGACCCACTTCATGTGGTCGGTGCCGCACTCGAGGCCAGTGGGTTCCACCCCGGCCGCACCGCCGTCGGCCATCTCGGCGTTGTCGCGGCATCAGCGGGCATCGCCCGCAGCCGTATCTTCGAAGTACTCGAACTTGTCGGGCTGGCAGATGCCGGCCACCGCAAGGTTGGTGGCTACTCACTCGGTATGAGGCAGCGACTTTCGCTCGCCACTGCACTCCTTGGCGATCCGTCAGTGCTGATCCTTGATGAGCCCGCGAACGGTCTCGACCCTGAGGGCATCGCCTGGCTTCGCAATTTCCTGCGATCACTGGCAGCCGAGGGACGCACAGTGCTCATCTCGAGCCACGTGCTCTCCGAAGTCCAGCTCACTGTCGATGACGTGGTCATCATTCGCAAGGGTGAGCTCGTGAGCTACGGGTCACTCCAAGCCCTGAGCACCGGAATGAACGCCCACGTGATCGTCCGAAGCCCCGACAGCGGTCGACTAGGCGAGGCCCTTCGGTCAGTTCCGGCGGCCTCAATGACGACTCAGGAGAACGGGGCGTTCCTCGTCACGGGCATCAGTGCTGCGGAAATCGGAGAAATCGCGTTCTCTCACAACATCATGCTTCATGAACTGCACACACAGGAGCACGATCTTGAGGCCGTCTTCCTTGAGCTGACGTCGAGCGAAGGGGGTGCAGCATGAACGCCCTGCGAGCAGAGTTCCGAAAGATCATTACTACGAAGATCGTCTTCTGGCTGACGGCCTTCTCGCTTGCCTTCACCGCCCTGACCGTGCTGCTCAGCGTCTACCTCGTTCCGACGAGTGCGCGCGTCGTGAATAGCTCGATGCTTCTTCAGGTTCCCGAGTACGTGAATAGCATCGTGGCCGCTTGCGGCAATGCCTCGATCTTCGTGATCATCATCGGAATCATCGGCATGACAAGCGAATACCGGCACATGACAATCACGGCCACTTTTCTCGCGTCACCTCGTCGATCGCCCGTGGTACTTGCGAAGGCCGTGGCGTACGCGATCGTCGGCGCGCTCGTCGGAGTACTGAACTTCTGCCTTTCCCTGTCTTTGACCTACATCACCCTCGCAGGCAAGGAGCACGCTCCGATCGAGATGTCGCAGGCCCTGCACACTCTCATCGGGGTGATCATCGGATTTGCGCTCGGTGCAATCGTCGGAGTCTCTGTGGGTGCACTGATCCGCAACCAGGTGGCCGCCGTGATCGCTGCCCTCGTGTTCCTCTTACTCGTGCAGCCTTTGCTCAACGCCTTCGTCGAGTGGACCACCGCCTGGCTTCCGGGCGGCGCACTGGATTCGGTCATGAACCTGACGTACCGGCAGGGCCAGCTCAGCAGTGGCCTGCTCCCATCGTGGGGCGGCGGTCTCGTGCTCCTGGGCTACGCAGCAGTGCTCGGTGCCATCGCATCCTTCACGACCCTTAAGCGCGATATCACCTAGCGCTACCAGGGGACGATCTCTTGGTCCTCCCACAGCAGACCGGTCGGCACAGGAGTGCCCTCGACGCTGACAGCGTCGCGCGTCGCCAGCCACACGATGGTCTCGGCTCCTTGAGCTGCCGATCGCGGTGCTTCCTGTCCGCCCATGTCAGTGCGGCAGTGATTCGGGCACATCGCATCGACGAGCACCCCGCGCTTGCCGTTCATGAGCTCCGCCGACAGGTTCTTCGTCATCGCATTGAGCGCTGCCTTGCTGACGCGATACGGGGCGAGCCCCCCTGCGGTACCCGGCCCACTGAAACGCCCGAGGCACGCCGAGACGGTGATGACTCGCCCGTCACGGCGATCGACCATGCCTGGTACGAATAGACGCATCGCGTGAAAGGCACCATCGAGATTGATTCCCATCACCCGATCCCACTCCTCAGTGGAGGTACGGAGGGTCTTGGACATCTTCTCGCTCATTACTCCGGCAGAGATCACGAGGATGTCGGGCGACGCGAGCGGTCCAAGTCGTGCGGCGAGGTCATCCATCGCAAGCCCATTCGAGACATCCGCAGCCTCCCCCACGGCATCGATGCCTTCAGCCACCAAAGCCTCCGCAGCTGCGCTGGCACGGGCCGGATCCACGCCCACCAGCACTACGGTCGCCCCGAGTCGACCGAGCTCACGCGCGGCCTCGAATCCGATTCCCCGAGAACCACCGGTGACCAGCGCCACGCGTCCGGACAGCGGCTCCCTGCTCTCGTAATTCGGCATACGGACAGCCTTACGGATAAACGAGATCATGCAACCTGATAGCTCGCTGACCCTCACCAAGGCGACCTCGGAACCACGAGTGCGCTGGAATAGGCTTAGGGCGTGTCGAATGAGCCTGCAGCAGCCGCCGGATTCGGACCCAACGAATGGCTGGTAGACGAGATCTACCAGCAGTTCCTCACTGACAAGAGCAGTGTCGATCCTGCCTGGTGGGAGTTTTTCGAGGGCTACACCCCAGCCGAGCAGTCACCGCACGCCACCAAGGCGGCCCAGACTGTCGCAGCGCAGCCGACTCCCCCTACCGCAGTAGCGGCCGACCCGGCCGCAGCACCTGCCCCCGCAGCGCCGGCAAAGCCGGATGCACCGGCTGCAGCAAAGTCAGATGACATCAACGTTCCGCTGAAGGGCGCAGCAGCACGCGTGGTCGCGAATATGGAAGCGAGCCTCACGGTTCCGACCGCAACCAGCGTTCGCTCCATTCCCGCCAAGCTGATGATCGACACCCGCACGGTTATCAACAACCACCTCGCGCGCGGTCGTGGCGGCAAGGTCTCGTTCACTCACCTCATCGGGTACGCGATCGTGCGTGCCGCCTCTGAGATTCCGGCGATGAATCGCTCCTTCACTGAGATCGACGGCAAGCCGGTCATGGTGGAGCATGCTGACGTCAACCTTGGTTTGGCGATTGACATCGCCAAGCCCGACGGCTCACGCCAATTGCTGGTGCCTGCCATCAAGGGTGCACAGGCGATGGACTTCGCCCAGTTCTGGGCCGCATACGAAGAGGTCGTGCGCAAGGCGCGCGCAGGCGCACTCACCGCTGACGACTTCGCCGGCACCACAATCTCGCTCACCAACCCCGGTGGCATCGGCACCGTGCACTCGGTGCCGCGCCTCATGCCCGGGCAGGGCTGCATCATCGGCGTCGGAGCCATGGAGTACCCCGCTGAGTGGCAGGGCGCCTCACCTGAGTCGATCGCTCGCAATGCGGTCTCGAAGATCATGACCCTCACCTCGACCTACGACCACCGCATCATCCAGGGTGCGCAGTCGGGTGAGTTCCTCAAGCGCATTCATGAGCTACTGCTCGGTGGCGATGACTTTTACGGAGATATCTACCGCTCGCTTCGTGTGCCGTACGAGCCCATTCGCTGGGCACAGGACATCTCCGCCAGCCATGAGACCGATCTCGACAAGACCGTGCGAGTACAGGAGATCATCGACGCCTACCGCGTCCGCGGTCACTTGATGGCCGACACCGATCCGCTTGAATACCGCCAGCGCACTCACCCCGATCTCGACGTCCTTACGCACAAGCTGACCCTGTGGGATCTCGATCGCGAGTTCGCGACCGGTGGTTTCGGCGGCAAGCCACTGATGAAGCTGCGCGAGATCCTTGGCGTGCTGCGCGACTCCTACACGCGCACTGTCGGCATCGAGTACATGCACATTGAAGACCCGAAGCAACGCGCGTGGATCCAGAAGCAGGTCGAGCAGCCGCACGCCAAGCCCGATGTCACCGAGCAGCTCCGCATCCTGCACAAGCTCAATGAGGGCGAAGCTCTCGAGTCCTTCCTCCAGACCAAGTACGTCGGCCAGAAGCGCTTCTCACTCGAGGGAGGCGAGTCGCTGATTCCGCTGCTCGACGCGATCCTCATCGAGGCCTCGCACAATGACATCCTCGAGGTCGCGATCGGCATGCCACACCGCGGCCGCCTCAACGTGCTGGCGAATATCGCCGGCAAGTCCTACGCGCAGATCTTCCGCGAGTTCGAGGGCCACTACGGCGAGGAGTCCGTACAGGGCTCCGGCGACGTGAAATACCACCTCGGCACAGAAGGAACCTTCGTCGCTGACGACGGAGCGCAGACCTCGGTCTACCTGGCGGCCAACCCCTCGCATCTCGAAGCCGTGAACCCGGTACTCGAGGGCATCGTGCGAGCCAAGCAGGATCAACTCCCCCGCGAGCGCGTGTTCGACGTTCTCCCGGTGCTCATGCACGGCGACGCCGCATTCGCCGGCCAAGGTGTCGTGGCAGAAACCCTGCAGATGTCGCAGATCCAGGGCTATCGCACAGGTGGCACCATTCACGTCGTCGTGAACAATCAGGTCGGTTTCACGACCTCCCCGAAGTACAGCCGCTCGTCGTACTACTCCACCGATGTCGCGCGCATGATCCAGGCACCGATCTTCCACGTCAATGGTGACGATCCCGAGGCCGTGGTGCGCGTTGCCGAGCTTGCATTCGCGTATCGCCAGGAATTCCACAAGGACGTCGTCATCGATCTCGTGTGCTACCGCAAGCGCGGTCATAACGAGGCCGATGATCCCTCGCTGACTCAACCGCTGATGTACGCGATCATCGATCAGAAGCGCTCAGTGCGAAAGAGCTACACCGAGGCACTCATCGGTCGCGGCGACATCTCCCTCGACGAGGCCGAGGTAGCTCTGAAGCACTTCCAGGAGCAACTCGAGCGAATCTTCCAGGAGACCAAGTCGGAAGACGATCACGAAGAGTTCAGCATCTCCTCTGCCGACATCATCAGCTCAGGTCAGCGAGAGTTGGTTCCCCAGGGGCTCGCTGCAGAGATCGAGACCTCAATCTCGCAAGAGCAGATCGAGACCGTCATCACCTCTCAGACCGAGATGCCTGACGACTTCACGATTCACCCGCGCCTGGCACCGCAATTGCAGAAGCGGGCGCAGATGGTCGCCGATGACACGATCGACTGGGGCATGGCCGAAGCACTGGCATTCGGATCCCTCCTGATGGAAGGGCGCACCATTCGCCTCGCCGGTCAGGACGTCCGCCGCGGCACCTTCGGCCATCGTCACATGGTGATTGTCGACAAGGAAACCGGCTGGCAGTACAAGCCGCTCAAGCAGTGCTATCGCGACGGAGCCCGCCTTTATGTCTACGACTCACTGCTGAGCGAGTACGCAGCGATGGGCTTCGAGTACGGATACTCGGTCGCTCGCCCTGACGCACTCGTGCTCTGGGAGGCCCAGTTCGGTGACTTCGCCGATGGTGCGCAGACCATCATCGACGAGTTCATCTCGTCAGGTGAGCAGAAGTGGGGCCAGAAGTCAGGCCTCACCTTGCTGTTGCCTCACGGCTTCGAAGGCCAAGGCCCCGACCACTCGTCAGCTCGAGTGGAGCGCTTCCTGCTGCTGTGCGCGCAGGACAACATGATCGTCGCAATGCCGTCGAATCCAGCCTCGTATTTCCATCTGCTTCGACTGCAGGCCAACGCCCATGTGCAACGCCCACTGGTGGTGTTCACCCCGAAGTCGCTTCTGCGTGCCAAGCACGCCGTGTCGCAGAAGTCTGACTTCACCAGCGGTTACTTCCACCCAATGCTGCCCGACACTCAGTACCCCAGCGGTGGCATGCGCAAGGTACTGCTCTGCGCAGGCAAGGTGTACTACGACCTCCTCGCACACCGCGAAACGAACAACATCACCGATGTCGCGATCGTGCGCATTGAGCGTCTGTACCCGCTGCCGGCTCGCTCGCTCCCGCCCACGATTGCGGGTTACCCCGATGCTGAGGTGATGTGGGTGCAGGAAGAGCCGATGAACCAGGGCGCCTGGAGCTTCATGGCCATGCACCTGCCGCAACTCATCGAGCGGCCGGTCACGGCCGTGGCTCGTCCGGCTTCCTCCTCTCCCGCCGTCGGAGCCCATCATCGTCACGATGCCGAGCAGAGGGCCATCGTCGAAGCGGCATTCGCGTAGTCATGTACTTCACTGACCGCGGCATCGAGGAGCTGCAGAAGCGCAGGGGCGAGGAAGACGTCAGCCTCGACTGGCTAGCCGAGCGACTACGCGAGTTCGTCGACCTGAATCCTGAGTTCGAGACGCCGATCGAACGACTCGCTAGCTGGATCGCTCGCCTCGACGACGATGACGAGGACTGACGACGTTAGCCCTCGCGAGTGAGCACGAGCTTTCCGTGCACGTTGCCCTCACTTATCAGCGCGAAAGCCTCGGCAGCCCGATCCATCGGAAGTACTCGGTCGATAACCGGGCGCACTCCCGTGCGTAGCAGCAGGTCAACCAGATCGCGGAATTCGCCGATAGTTCCCATAGTGGATCCGACAATCTCAAGCTGCAGGAAGAACAGACGGCGCAATTGAGCCGGTGGCATTGCGCCCGAGGTCGCTCCCGAGATCACGATGCGTCCGCCAGGGCGAAGTGACTTCATCGAGTGATCCCACGTTGCCTCGCCGACAGTCTCCATCATTGCGTCGACAGGGTGTGGGAGGCGTGCACCCGTTTCGAATACCTCATCGGCGCCGATCGACAAGGCCCACTCGCGCTTCGCCTCATCACGGGAGGTCGCCCACACCGTGAAACCAAGCGCCTTGCCCAGCATGATCAACGCGGTGGCGACGCCCCCGGCCGCTCCCTGCACCAGAACGATGTCGCCTGGGCGTAGCCCGGATTTCGTGGCGAGCATGCGGTACGCCGTCAGCCAGGCGGTCGGCAGGCATGCGGCCTCTTCCCAACTGAGCTCAGCAGGCTTGTCGAGCAGATTCCCTGCCGGTACGCGCACGAATTCAGCGATCGTGCCCGGATAGATCTCACTGAACAGTGAACGCTTCGGATCGAGGGTCTCATCGCCTCGACCGGCGGCCGGATCGCCGAGCACCGCGTGAATGATCACCTCACGACCATCGTCGGTGACGCCTGCGGCATCCGTGCCCAAGATCATCGGCACCTGCTCAGGCTTGAGAGCGACACCCTTCAGGGCCCAGAGGTCGTGATGATTCAAGCTCGCGGCCCGAACTCGAACATTCACCCACTCCGGCGGAGTGCTGGGTTGAGGAAGGTCGCCCACCCCCAGGCACGCGAGGGGGTTCTCGAAGTCAGTGGCGGCGGCATAGACAGCGAACATGGTTCGAGCCTAATAGCCGAGTTGGTAGCGTGTTGGGCATGCGCTCCCTTGCCAGTGACAACCATTCCGGGGTGCACCCTCGCGTGCTCGAGGCGATCGTCGCGGCGAACGCGGATCACGCGGTCTCCTACGGCGCTGACCCCTGGACCACACGAGCCCTCGATCTCATTCGAAGTGAGTTCGGCGGGCAGGCTGAAGTGTTCCCGGTCTTCAACGGAACAGGAGCCAACGTGGTCGGCATGCAGGCGATGCTTCGCACCTGGGAGAGCATCATCTGCGCGACCACGGCTCACGTGAATGTCGACGAAGCCGGTGCTCCCGAGAAACTGCTCGGTTCAAAGGTCATCACCGTGCCGAGTACCGATGCCAAGATCACCCCCGAGCTCATTCGCGCCCAGCACTGGGGCATCGGCGATTTCCACCATGCTCAGCCCCGGGTCGTGCTGGTCACTCAATCCACCGAGTACGGCACGCGTTACTCCCTCGACGAGCTGCGCGCCATCACATCGACTGCCCACGAGCTCAGCATGTACGTCTACCTCGATGGCGCGCGTATCGCCAACGCCGCGGCCGGCCTGGGATGCACCTTCAAGGAGATGACAGCCGATGTAGGCATTGATGCCCTCTCCTTTGGCGCGACCAAGAATGGCGCGATGGGTGCTGAGGCCGTAGTCATACTCAATCCCGCACTCAAGGCGGGCGAGACTCTTGGCTACATCCGCAAGCAGTACATGCAGCTGGCCAGCAAAATGCGCTTCGTCTCGGCCCAGTTCATCGCACTTCTCGACGACGGCCTGTGGCGGGCAAATGCCCAGCATTCCAATGCGATGGCGCAATACCTCGCCGCCAAGGTCACGGGGCTTACCGGTGTCACGATCACGCAGGCTGTCGAGGCAAATGCCGTATTCGCGATCATTCCTGCCTCCATCACTGCAGCCCTGCAAGAGGTCATGCCGTTCTACGTGTGGAATGAGATGACGAATGAAGTGCGCTGGATGTGCTCGTGGGACACCACCGCTGACGACATCGACACCTTCGTCGCCAGGCTCACCGAGCTCACCTCGAGCACGCCGGCATGACCGAGCTGCGCGACGATCTCGGCGCGAAGGTGACCCTGCCTGCGCAGGTCACCCGCATCGTCAGCCTCGTGCCATCGCTCACCGAGGCAGTTGAGGCCACAATGCCCGGTGCGATCATCGCGGCGACCGACTGGTGCACGCATCCGGCCGGGCTTGATGTCACGCGTATTCGAGGCACAAAGAACCCCGATGTTGGCGCCATCATCGCCATGCAGCCCGATCTCGTCATCGCGAACGAGGAGGAGAACAAGCCCGAGCACATCGCCGAGCTTCGCGATGCGGGATTGAACGTCTGGGTGACCGAAATTCGCAATGTCGACCAGGCGATTGAGTCGATGACCCGACTCTTCACGGCCCTGGGTCATCCCAGTGTTCCGTGGCTTGAGCAGGCACGCGCAAACTGGGCGAATCCCGAGCCGGTATTCGACTACCCCGTCACCGCACTCATTCCGATCTGGCGAAAGCCCTGGATGTTCGTCGGCTCCGATACCTATGCAGGTGAGCTGCTCGGCAGGCTCGGCATCTTCAACGCACTCGGATTGCACCCGGAGCGATACCCCAAGCTCGAACTGAACGAGCTTCCCGATGTCGAACTGGTGGTGCTACCCGACGAGCCCTATGAGTTCACCCTCGACGACGGCCCCGAGTACTTCTCCGCCCACGCCGCGCTCATTAGCGGGCGCCTGCTCACGTGGTACGGCCCCGCCATGGTTGACGCGCCCGCAGAACTCGCGTGGGCGATTCGCTCGGCTCTGAGTTAGGGCGCTCTGCGCTACCAGAAGTGCAGGCGCGAGATCGGCGTCGAACTCACCGGATCCATAGTGAGCGACTCACCGTTCCACGTCACTCGCGAGCCATCGTCGCTGACTTGCACCTGACCTCCAGCACCGTGCCTCACGAGGTCATGTGCCCTCACGGTGCGACAATCACGCACCGCGACCACGCGCCGCGCAACAGGCGGTGCACTCTCCGCGACCGCAGCGGTATTCGAGAACAGCACGGAGAGATCCGACGCGGTTGCGCCGAGAGCGCCGTATTGCGGGCCGAGAACGAGTGGCTCCGCGGAGTCGATGCTCGCATTCGGATCACCGGTGACACCCCAAGCCGGGAATCCACCCTTGATGACCAACTGCGGCTTTGCAGCGAAGTACTCCGGGCGCCAGAGCACGATGTCGGCCAGATGCCCGACTGTCAGTCGACCCACCTCATGCGAAAGTCCGTGTACGAGAGCCGGGTTGATGGTGATCTTCGCGAGATAACGAAGAATCCGCTCGTTGTCATCAGACGAGCCCTCGGCTTCAGGGTCAATGCCCGCGAGAACACCGGCGAGTGCGAAGGTGCGCCACCACGTTTCGCCCGCGCGACCCATCCCCTGGGCGTCGGATGACGTCACTCCGATGACGCCGAGATCATGCAGGCGTCCTTCCGCCGCCATTGTCACTCCACGCACGCGCGAACGAGCAATGCGCACATCACTGTCGTTGCCGGGGTTCATTCCGTGGCAAAGCAGGATCATGTCGAGGTGCTCGGCTACGGCATTGACGCCGTAGGGCAGGGTCGGATTCGTCGAGGAGGCGAGAATGTTGTCGACACCGGCAAGCTGCAGCACGTTCGGAGCATGACCGCCGCCGCAGCCTTCGACGTGGAAAGCATGCAGCACGCGGCCGTCAAGAACTGCCAAGGTGTCCTCGACGCTCATGGTCTCGTTCAGGCCATCGGTGTGAAGTGCGACCTGGAAGTCGAACTCGTCGGCCACGCGAAGTGCGGTATCGATTGTGCTTAACGTGGCGCCGGTGTCCTCATGCACCTTCAATCCGCATACGTGGGCAGTCACTGCCTCGCGGATCGACTCGCTTCGTGACGCTGAACCTCGCCCCAAGAGCCCGACGTTGACCGGGAAGGTATCCATGGCACGCAGCCCACGCTCGATCATCCACGCCGAGCCGAGGCCGACGCCCCACATCGGGCCGGCCTCCTGGCCGATGACGGTCGTCACTCCTGAAGAGATCTCCGCCTCGAATACCCGCGGGCTGAGCGTATGGACGTGGGTATCAATACCGCCGGGCGTCGCGATCAACCCATCACCGTCGATGACCGCTGTGCCCGTGCCGACGACGATGTCGATTCCATCCGTCGTGTCCGGGTTTCCGGCCTTCCCGATACCGCAGATGCGTCCCTCCCGGATACCGATACTCGCTACCCGAACGCCATCGACGGGATCAAGTACGACCACATTCGTGATCAGCAGGTCGCATGACTCGCGAGCCCCGAGCGCACGAAGCCCCATGCCATCTCGACCGGTCTTCGCGAAGCCGACGCGGAACTCATCCCCCTGGTCAGGCACGCGAGAGTCGATGCGCAAACGCAGCCGCGTGTCGCCGAGAATCACGGTGTCGCCCTCGATCGGGCCGTACTCGCGACTCATGAAGACTCCCCGCGAGCAGCATTCCGATTCGCCATCAGTGCAGCGATCGCAGCCTCGGCCGAGGCTGCGTTTCCGACCATCTCGCCGTCGACGATGTCAAGGTATCCGCAGTCGCGCAGAGTGGCCAACGCCCGTGCGCGAACGGCGGGGTCGTCGAGCCGGCCGTCAATCACTCCAGTGTTCCCGACAACAACACGCTCACCCGCGATAGCTGCCATGGGCAGCTGGACGACTTGCCCGGCATTGAGCCAGACGGTCTCGCCAGTGGGGATCGCCAGACGCATCCCGAATGCTGCCGATCGATCGAGTCGAAGCCTGGGGTTCACCTCGGCGAGATGAATGTGCGAGGTCAGGCCGATGGCGGTTGAAGCTTCGTTGCCAATCTCGATCATGCCCGAGCTCACAGGTGCCCAGTTCTCGACGTCTTCCGCAGTCGTCGACGCGACAGGGCCGCACGGATCCTTGACCACGACAAGTCGAGTACCGTCGTCGAAGCGTGCTTCCACCCGAATCTCGCCGAGTGCCTCGGCAACGCCGGGCAGCACGTCATCCGCGGAGAGCAGGTGCTCCGCTCGTTCGCGTGCGTCCACCAAGCTCAGACCGTCACGTGCCCATTCGCACACGGCATCCGCGATGAGCGCACGAGCCTCGGGCACATTGAGAAGCAGACCTCTGTCACGTCGGCGCTGCGCCAGGGTGGCCTCGAGATGCAGTAGGAGCCGATCACTCTCGCCAGGGGTCAAGGGCATGTCAGGCGCCGTGCACTCGGAGCCCGTCGCACCACGTGCCGACGACCGCAATGTCCTCGATCTCCAGTGGGGGCACCGCGCGCGGGTCACGGGCAAGCAGCACGACGTCTGAGCGTGCACCGGGGCGAAGCACGCCGCCGCGCTCATCTCCAGCCTGGAAGCTCACGCCTGCGGTGTAGGCCGACAGCGCTTGCTCCACCGTGATGCGCTCCTTGGGCACCCATGCATCGCGGTTGTCCCCCTCGGTCATCTGGCGCGTGACTGCAACCTGGATTCCGGCGAGGGGCGCAAACGTCGTGACCGGCCAGTCACTGCCGAAGGAGATCGGAGCACCGGTGTCGAGGATCGTGCGAATCATGTACTGGCGATCCGTGCGATCCGGACCGAGACGAGGCGCGGTGAGCTCGGTCTGCCAGGAGTCGAACTTCGCCCAATAGGGCTCGAAGTTGGCAATGACACCTAGTTGTACGAAGCGCTCGATGTCAGCATCGTCGACCAGCTGCGTGTGCGCGATCGTCGCGCGGCGATCGCGGGCGCCATTCACCGCATTGGCGTACTCGATCGCATCAAGGGCCATGCGGGCGGCCGCATCACCGATGGCGTGAATGTGCGGGCTGAATCCGAGGGCATCGACCGCCGCAACGGCGTGCTTGAGCTCCTCTGGATCCCAGTTGGGCATGCCCAGTGAGTGGGGGCAGTCGCAGTACGGCTCGAGGAGTGCACCGGTGCCGGATTCGATGACCCCGTCAGCGAAGAACTTGATCGTCGTCGAGGAAAGGCGGCCGGATGCCGCAGCAGCGACTCGATCGCGCGTCATGGTGAAGTGATCGAGCTGGTCTCTCCAAGTATTCGGGTCACACCACAGGCCAAGATCGGCACGGAAGTTCAAGATGCCCTCGTCAGCTGCCACCAGCCAGGAGTCGACATCGTGCGGCTCGATCCAGGCGTCTTGCACCCACACCAGGCCAGCAGCCGCGAACCCATCGGAGGCGATCGTGAGCGCCGCTAGTGCCTGCTCGCGTGTCATCTTCGGCATCAAGTCATAGACAGGGCGCCAGGCTCCCCATTCGCGCAGGGTACCCACCGGCTCACCTGCTTCATTTCGCACAATCTCGCCATCGTGCGGCTGAGGAGTGTCGGCGGTGTAGCCGACGCGACGCATGGCCTCGGAGTTCACCCAGACCGTGTGGTAATCCGTCGCACGCAGAACTACCGGACGATCAGGCACCTCCGCATCGAGCCATGAGGCGAGGAAGATTCCTTCGGGCGCGAGCGTGTGGTCGAAACCCTCACCTCGCACCCACTCGACGTCGGGATTCGCGGTCGCCCAGGCACCGACTGCTGCGGCAATCTCCTGCGGAGTGGCGTGTCCTCGAACCGGAGCAATAGCTCCCTCGAAGCCGCCCGGAATGCAGTGCACGTGGCCGTCGCCGAATGCGGGACAGACGAATCCCCCACCGGCATCGATTACCTGCTCAGCATCAAGGGCCTTGGCCGCATCGCCGAGCGCAAGTACGCCCTCGCCGTCGAAGGCCACTGAGTCAGACTCGACATAACTCCCGTCGGCAGCCCTGGCTCCGGTCCAGACAATGGCATTCTCGATTCTGGTGACAGGCACGTGCGCTCCTCATGATGTGGTGACGAAGGGCGGGGGCATCAGCCCCCGCCCTTCGCTCGGACTACTTCTTGAAGTTGGTCCAGACCTGATCTTCCAGATCCACGGCCTCAGTCGGGCAAGCCGGGGTCGGCGTAGCCAGGGCCTTCTTGTCATCGGGGATGATGACAGCAGGGTTCGAACTGAGATCCTTGTTCATGAACTGCGCAGAACCGGTGATGCCGTTGTCGTAACCGACAAAGTTGGTGGCCTCACCGATGTTCTTCGGATCCATCATCCAGTTGATGAAGATCTTCGCGTTGTCGACATTCTGCGCTCCAACCGGAATGGCAAAGTTGTCCTGCCACAGGTTGAGTCCCTCAGTCGGGTACACGTACTGCAGAGCCTTGTTATCAGCCTGCGAACGGGTGAAGGCGCCGTTCCACATCATGTGCATGGTCTGCTCGCCGCTGGCCATACGACCGATCACGCCATCGGAGTTGATGACGGCAACATTCGGCTTCCAGCCCTTGAGGAGCTCTTCGACCTTCACGTAGTCGGCCTTGTCTGTCGAGCAGGGCTTGGCACCCACGGCGCGAAGTGCCGCGTGGATCACCTCGACCTGATCGTTGAGCGTGCCGACCTTGCCTGCTGCAGGGTTATCGGCAGCAAAGAAGTCAGCCCAGCTGGTGACGGGCCTGGAGACCTTTGTCGGGTCGACCGCAATGCCGGTCGTTCCGTACATGTACGGCGCGGTGTACTGGCGGCCATTGTCGAAGTAGACGTCCAAGAACTCCGGCTTGATGCCCTTGCCATTCGGGAACGTGGACGGGGCAACCTGCTGCAGGAGCCCCAGATCGATCATCTGCTTCACCATGTAGTCACTGGGCAGGATGACGTCGTAATTGGCGCCACCGGCCTGCAGCTTCGCAAGCAGGGTCTCGTTGCTGTCATACGTGTCGAGATTGACCTTGATACCGGTCTCTGTCTCGAAACGCTTGAGCAGATCGGGCGAGATGTAGTCAGTCCAGTTGTAGAGGTTGAGTTCGCCGCCATTCGGGGTCGGGAAGTCGGCCGCAGCGACAGAGGCCGCTGCACTCGGGGCCGCAGCCTCAGCAGACGCTCCGCCTCCGACCGTTGTCTCGCCACCGCAGGCCGAGAGGGCGAGCACGCTGACCGCGCCCATTGTGAGGAGCATTCCAATGCGCCCCTTGGTGCTTATTGCTGACATGCCGTTACCTCTTCTTCCTTGTTAGTAAGTACGAAATCATGACGATGAGGATGCTGACCGCGAGCAGCATGCTGGAGAGGGCATTCACGCCCGGGGTAATCGCGTTGCGGATCATTCCGAAGATGTAGACCGGAAGTGTGGTACCGCCCGGGCCTGCCAGGAAGTAGCTGACGATGAAGTCGTCGAGGCTGATGATGAACGCCAGGAGTGCGCCGGCGACGATGCCCGGCATCAGTAGAGGCAAGGTGATGCGACGGAAGATCACCCATTCGTTCGCGCCAAGATCTGCGGCCGCTTCATAGACAGCCGAGTCAACACCGCGAAGCCTGGCGCGAATGGGGAGTAGTGCGAAGGGTACGCAGAACGCGATGTGAGCGAGCGTGATCGCGTTGACCCCGAGCGGCAGCCTGATCTGTACGAAGAGCGCCAGCGTTCCGATGGCGAAGACGATCTCGGGAATGATGAGCGGAGCCCCGATGAGTCCCCAGGCAAATGTGCGTCCTGCACGGTGCATGCGCAGTAGACCGATAGCGAGGCCTGTGGCGATCACGACCGAGAGCACCGTGGCCACTACGGCTACGCGAAGCGAGTTCATGAGTGCGCGCTGTATGTCGTCATTGGCCAGCACATTGGCGTACCACGAGAACGTGAAGCCCTTCCAGACTGTCACGACTCGATTGCTGTTGAACGAGTAGGCCACCACCAGTACCAAGGGCAGGTAGAGGAAGACGAGTACCAGATACGAGACGAGCTTGAACGTCGGGAAGTCGCGTAGCGACTCCCCTGTACCCTTGACCCGCACGGCCTTTGCCTGCGCGCTCACAGCAGTGACTCCCAGTTCGCATTCCCGGCAGCCTTGGAGGCGCGGCGGGCCACGACTGCGAACACGACGAGTATCAGCAAGGTGATGACGAGGAGCAGGACAGAGAGGGCGGCACCGAACGGCCAGTTGCGCGAGGCACCGAACTGCGCGGCGATCACATTCGCGATCATCGAGGTCTTGCCGCCACCGAGGAGTTCAGGCGCGAGGAAGGAACCCAGCGCCGGAATGAATACGAGCAACGTGCCGGCCACGATTCCCGGGCGCACTGATGGCAGCACGATGCGCGAGAGCACAGTCCAGCGGTTCGCCCCCAGGTCGTATGCGGCCTCAGCCAAGCGGAAGTCGAATCTTTCCGCGCTCGCATAGATCGGCAGGATCATGAAAGGCAAGAACGTGTAGACAAGGCCGAGCACTGTGGCAAACGGCGTGTAGAGCATGCTGATGGGCTCAGTAATGATGTGCAGGGATTTGAGTGCCCAGTTAATGGGGCCGTTGTCATTCAAGATGATGATGAATGAGTAGGTGCGAATCAGCAGGCTGGTCCAGAACGGGATCGTCACCAAGAACACAAGCAGGGTGCGCATGCGCTCGGGTCGAGTTGCCATCCAGATCGCGACCGGGATCGAGAGAACGAGGCAGGCCACGCTCGTGATCAGCGAGTTGAACGCGTAGTGCAGGTAGTCGCTGCGGCCTGGAATTGGCGGGCACAAGGCACCAACGGGTATGTCCCAATGAGTGATCCGATAGGCCTGCTTCAACAGCGCAAGGTTGAGCGCTTTGACCGCTTTGAGGACTTCATCCACATGGCCAGGTACTTTCAAACCACGCCATTCTTGCTTCAAGAGGCCATCAGCACCGACCAAGAAAGTACTGCGTTCAATGCCTTTGACCTTTTTACCGTACATGATTTTATTTTTCACAACGCCGAACATATGACACATTTTTTCTTCGGTATCTGCAATCAGTTCAAAAGGAAGCTCTAGTTTTTCTTTGAAGCTGTCATGCGAGCGCATATTGTCGCGGGATACGCCAAAAATAACAGCGCCTGCTTTGGTGAAGTCTTTGAATTTATCGCGGAACTGCATGGCTTCGGTGGTGCAGCCAGGCGTGTTGTCCTTGGGATAGAAATACAGAATGACCG
>CALFIA010000293.1 GCA_937876275.1 uncultured Actinomycetes bacterium
TCCGATCTTCGATGATGCGAATGACTGGAAGTCGGGATTCGAGTGGCCTCTACCGGAGACTCGCTTCACCGAGTTCTACCTGCACGCAGATGGCTTGCTCTACGAGCATGAGCCGTGGCCCGACTCAGCGCCCGACAAGATCGCTGACTCGCCGGAGGATCGCGGTACCGCCACTTACACCACTCCCGCATTCCGAGACAACGTCGAGATCTGCGGGCCGATGGTGTTGAACCTCAATGTGTCGACGACGGGCACCGAGGCGCTGATCTACGCGAGCATTTACAAGATCTACGCCGATAGCACCGAGAGACTGCTGACTCGTGGCTGGCTTCGCGCATCGATGCGCGAGCTTGACGAGTCTGCATCCACTCCGTGGCTGCCCGTGCACTCGATGCTCGGCCGCGAACCTCTGGAGCCGGGGGTCGTGTATCCGCTCAGTATCGACATCCGCCCGTATGGCATCGCATTGGAGAGCGGATCGCGACTTCAGCTGCGCATTCGCACCACGGATCAAGGTGACGTGAACCCCGACATCCTGAGTAATCACGCAGTGGGGCTCAAGGCCGGTGCTCAGAGCAACGTGGTGTCGATTCACCATGATGTCGAGCACCCGTCGGCACTGGTCCTTCCGATCACAAAGGGCAATCGCATCAACACCTTCCGATCCGGCGGCCGACTGGAGCCGCTGGAGAACGCCTGGACAGGGGGAGCCCACTGATGGTCGACGATTCACTTCTCGATATCGCGCAGGCGGTACTCACTCGTGACGGTTTCCACGGAGCAACACTCGAAACGGTCGCGCTGGAATCCGGCCTCACTCTTGATCAGGTCACCGCGGAGTTCCCCGATACGGGTGCGATGTTCCTTGCGTGCGTCGATCGATTCCTGACGACCCAGATGAATAAGTACGACGACACCGTCACGGCCACGACCTGGCACGACGCGGCATTGGCATACGGTGCGAAGGTTGCCAAGGCTCGTCTTGGCGACGGCATGCCGGCCTGGGATCAGGTGCTCATTGAGTTCTGGATCGTGGCCAGTCGCAACCCGCACATTCGTGACGAGGTACGACGTCGTAATACGGCGAATCTGGATCGAGTCGGCGCGATTCTCGTGGCCTTCCTTGCACGATTTGATCGCGAATCCAAGTTGGCCCCGCGTGAGCTGGCTCGCGGAATCTTTGCCATCGGCCGCGGGATGGGCCTGGAGCGCACCATGGACGATGACTGGCCGGAAAGTGACGTTTCGCGAATGGTCGCGGTGTATCTCGACGGACTCTCGCGCGTTCATCCGACCGAAACATCGGCGTGAGTAACCTCAGAGTCGAAGGAGAGTGAGAAGGTGACCGCAGCAGAGGTAGACAGTCGAAGCGGCATTCAGGTGCTCGCACGCGCTGCGGAGATCCTTCGCCTGCTGCACGGATATCCCGATGGCCTCAGCCAGGCGCAGGTGGGCGAACGTCTTGACCTTGCCCGCTCCACGGTAAGTCGTCTCCTCATGGCGCTCGAGGCCGAAGGCCTTGTGGTCTCGATGGGCCCGCGTGGTCGTTACCGCCTCGGCCCCGAGCTCGTCCGACTCGCGTCGTCGGCCCGCCGAAATGCCTGGCTCGATCTTCATCCGCTTCTCGTCGAGTTCAGCTACGAGATCGGCGAGACGGTCGATCTCTCTGTTCTTGAGGGGGATCGCGCGGTCTTCGTCGACCAAGTCGTGGCGGATAACCGACTTCGCGCGGTGAGTGCGGTGGGGGATTCCTTTCCGCTTCATGCAAGTGCCAATGGCAAGGCGATGCTCGCTGCGATGCCGGAGCCGGATCTGCGCCGCGTGCTTAACGGTCGACTTGAGGATTTCACCAAGAACACCCTGACGACTCCCACCGCTGTGCGCTCCGAGGTAGATCGCATCAGGGCCTCGGAAGGCATTGCCTTCGACCGCGAGGAGCAGTCCCTCGGTGTCTGTGCCATCGGTGCGGTGATCGGCACGGTCGACCACGACCTGCTCGCCCTCTCAGTACCGATCCCCAAGCAGCGCTTCACCGGTCGCGAGGAGGAGCTGCGGGCAGCCGTGCTGGACTTCGTCAATCGGGCCGACGAATGGATCGCCGGCCGTCGCTGACGACCCAGGCGGGTGAGGCGCGTCTCACATTCCGCGAGGGGGATCTGGCCGATTTTGGCTCTTGGCGCGGGAGTATCCTCGTCCGCAGGCTTCACCTCTTTCTATCCCCTTTCGGAAGGCGTTATTCCCTCATGGCACGCAGCGGCAAGGTCACGGTCATCGGTGCAGGTTTCTATGGTTCGACGACCGCTCTGCGGCTCGCCGAGTACGACATCTTCGACAAGGTCGTCCTGACCGACGTCGTCGACGGCAAGGCTGAGGGTCTTGCCCTCGACCTCAACCAGTCGCGCTGGATCGAAGGCTTCGAGACCAAGGTCGTCGGCCAGACCACCGGCCCGAATGGCGAGGGCTACGAGGTCATCGCAGGCTCCGAGATCGTGGTCATCACCGCTGGCCTGCCGCGCAAGCCCGGCATGAGCCGCATGGATCTCATCGAGACCAACGCGAAGATCATGCGCGCGGTTGCCGAGAACATCGCCAAGCACGCTCCCGAGGCCGTCATCATCAACGTCGCGAACCCGCTCGACGAGATGACTGCGCTCGCGCAGATCGTCACGGGCTTCCCGCACAAGCGCGTCATCGGCCAGGCCGGCATGCTCGACACCGCACGCTTCACCCACTTCGTGGCAGAGAAGCTGAACGTTCCGGTTGCTTCGGTCACCACGCTGACCCTCGGCTCGCACGG
>CALFIA010000294.1 GCA_937876275.1 uncultured Actinomycetes bacterium
ACGTGTGCTCTTCCGATCTTGAGGTGCCGGCCGCCTTCTCCTTGGTGATCCAGCGGGCCACCGAGGTCTTGAGACCGGAGAACGAGAAGTCGAATTCGTGCTCGTCCATGTCATGCGATGCGGTCAGGCCGCGCGGGAAGGCAATCGCCGCGCCATTGCCCTCGCGTGCCACGCGATCAATATGCGGCCCGCCGGGGAACGGCAGATCGAGCAGGCGCGCGACCTTGTCGAATGCCTCACCGGCGGCATCGTCCAGGGTTGCGCCAAGCGGAGTGATGTCCTGCGCATCGTCACTCACGAGGAGGAGTGAGGAATGACCACCGGAGACAAGCAGTCCGATCGCCGATTCGGGTAGCGGCCCATGCTCGAGCTCATCAACGATGACGTGGCCGGCGAGATGGTTGACGGCGTAAATCGGCTTCCCGAGCGCAACAGCCAGGGCCTTCGCCGAAGCAGTTCCGACGAGAAGCGCGCCAGCGAGCCCCGGGCCTGCAGTAACCGCAAAAGCATCGATGTCAGAAAGTGAAACGCCGGCCTCGGCACACGCACGTTCGATGGTCGGCACCATCGCCTCGAGATGCGCGCGACTGGCCACTTCAGGTACGACCCCGCCGAAGCGCGCATGCTCGTCGACACTTGAGGCCACCGCGTCGACAAGCAGCGAGGAACCGCGCACGATACCGACACCGGTCTCATCGCACGAAGTTTCGATACCGAGAACCAGAGGCTCGTGGCTCATGACTCACCTCGCTCTGCGGCCAGGGAAAGCGGGCGCAGGCGCATGATGAGTGCATCGACACCGCTCGCGTAATAGTCACGGCGCTTGCTGATCGCTTCGAATCCGAATCGCTCGTACATGCCCAGTGCGCTCGCATTGTCAGAGCGCACCTCCAGCAGAAGCTGCGCGCAGTCATGTCGCTGCGCACTTGCGATGAGCTCTTCGAGCAACGCGCGACCGACTCCTCGACCCTGCACTGACGCAGACACGGCAATGGTCTGCACGTCGGCATCCGGCGGAAGCAGGTACGCACCCGCGTAGCCGATGATCACTCCGTCAGCCTCGGCCACGACATAGTCACGGGTGGGCTGAGCAAGCTCACCCCAGAATTGCTCCGCACTCCACGGATCAACCTCGAACACTGCGGTCTCGATTGCATGCACAGCCTCGATGTCGGGCCACCGCATCGGGCGCAGGGTTACCGGGCTCATGACTTCACCCCGGGAGCCACCGCATCGGGGCGGCGGATGTAGAGCGGTACCGGTGCGAGGAGTCGCGAACCACGCACTGAATCTGCGGTCGCACCGGAGTCACCTCCGTGCACGGAAAGTTCGACATCAGCAGACGCCACCGACTCGCCCGCCTCCAGGTACGAACCCGCCAGCCGAGCGATCACCGCGGCACGTGGACGCAACGGCTCGCCGGAACTTCCCGAGAGCTCACCGAATCGGGGAAGAGTCGCCACATCCGCATCGAGCTCGTCGAGGCGATTCACCCGCGGGCCATCCGTGCGGCGACGATTGCGGTCATAACGCGCCCAGTAGGCCTCCTTGCGACGCGCATCGGCCGTCACCAGGAAGTCGCCATCGCACGAGACCTGGGCCGCGATCGCATCGAGGGAGCAGACGCCGACAACCGGCACTGACCAGGCAAGGCCTAGTACCTGCGCAGTGGTGATGCCCACTCGAAGGCCCGTGTATGGCCCAGGGCCAACTCCGCATGCGATCAACTCAGGCCGTAGCCCCTCGTCGAGCACCTCGCGCAGCAACACCGCGAGTACCTCTGCATGCCGACGTCCATCGAGTACTTCACGACTGATGACTACGTCACCGTCGACAAGTGAAACCGAGGAAAGGTCGGAGGAGGTGTCGATGCCGAGGATTCTCATGCGAGCAGCTCCTGCAGCGATGCTGCGTCCCAGCGATCACCGAATCCGACGACGCTCAGCACGCGAGTCTCGTCATCATCGGAATCCGAGCGGGCAATGGTGATCACGACCCGATCCTCGGAGAGCTGCTCGACCTTGCCCTCTCCCCATTCGACGACCGTGATGGCCGAGGCCAGATCGGAGTCGAGGTCGAGATCATCGAGTTCGACAGTGGAACACAGGCGGTAGGCATCAACGTGCACGAGGTCGACGCCGGCCGGTGTCGGATACACGCGCGCAATCACGAAGGTCGGGCTCGTGACCTGATCGGTCACGCCAAGACCCGCACCCATGCCCTGCACGAACGTGGTCTTCCCGGCTCCAAGATCACCGCTCAGGATCACAAGGTCACCCGGTCGACAGCATCGCGCAATATGCGCCCCGCGGTCGCGCATCGCAGAGCCGGTCGGGATGGGGATCGAGCTCATGCGACCGGCTGGGCCGACATCGCGATATCGCGCTGCACGCGATCGAGAAGTTCGATGAGCAGGTCATCGACTTGATCGGGGTGCTCGAGGGTGAGCATGTGACCGGCGTTGGGAAGGATGACGAACTCAGCGCCGGGGATCCCCTCGACGATCTGCGCACTGTTCTCGAGCGGAACGAGTCGATCAGCATCTCCGGCGATGACGAGTACCTCAGCGCTCTGGAAGACCGGGAGCACGTCGCGCTTGTCGTGATCTTGAAGCGCGGGCAGGAACTCAGCAAGCACGTCAATCGGCGTGCCGGCGATCATCTCGGCGACGAACTTGCCCGCCGCATCAGGGGCCACCGAGCCGAAGGAGTACAGGCGGGTGACCAGCAAGGCGAGATCACTGCCACCGCGCACGGCCTTCTCGACGACCTCCTTGCGTTTGGCAAGGGAGGCGAACACGTGCGGGGCAACACGATGAAGCATCGGGCCGACTAGGGGCAGACCGAGTGAGCCGTTCTCGATCGATGTTGGGGTGGTCGCAATGAAGGCGACTCCGTACACCCGCTCTTCGATGATGTCGGGTCGAACATCCGCGAGAGCCATGAGCGTCATGCCGCCCATCGAATGCCCGACGAGCATCAACGGCCCGGTGGGCGCGAGTGCCTCGATCACGGACTCAAGATCACGGCCGAGCTGATCGATGTGGTGCGAGTCGAAGTCAGCGCGACCGGAACGGCCGTGACTGCGCTGGTCGTAGAACACCATTCGTGCGCGACCGCGCAGCGCCTGTCGCTGGTAGTGCCAGGAATCCAGGCTCAGGCCGTAGCCGTGGGCGAACACGATGGTGAGCCCCGTGTCGGTCGCCGGATCTGCCTCATCGACCTCGGCATGAAGGATGACGTCATCATCGGCAGTGATCTCGTAGACAGTGCCGCGCAAGGTGCCGAGCTCGTTGTCGTCGACATCAGGGCGGGCCGAGCGAGCGAGCACTGCGCGCTCGACTACTGCTCCGACCGCAGCACCTGCGGCAAGAACGCCAGCCGCGAGCAGCCCGCCACCGGCCATGCGCAATGCACTGCCGAAGTCGTTACCCATGGCGATGACTCACGATTCGTACACTCGCGGAACTCGCGGCGCGATGCGGGTGATGACCTCGTAGCCGATGGTGTCGGCATGCTCGGCCCATACCTCGACCGGGTCGCCATCGCGACCGAACAGCACCACGTTGTCGCCGACCGCCAGGCCATCGGGGTTCTGCCCGAGATCGACCATGAATTGATCCATGGCCACGGTGCCCACGATGGGATAGGTACGGCCGTTGACGCTGACATGCGCGCGATTGCTGGCACTGCGCGGCACGCCATCGGCGTAGCCAATCGGGATGAGTCCAATAAGAGTTGATTCGCTCGCCGTCCAGGTTTCGCCGTACGACACCGAGACTCCGGCTTCGATGCGCTTGATGCCTGCGATCTTCACGCGAAGGGTCATGACCGGACGCAGCCCGAGATCAGTCGCGGTACCCATCTGCGGATTCGGCGAAACTCCATACATGCCGATGCCCACGCGCACGATGTCGTATTGACAGTCGGGGTAGGCCAGCACGGTGGCCGTATTGCCGAGATGACGCTTGAGGTCGGTGAGCCCCGCAGCCTCGGCAACCGAGATCGCGCGCTCGAACGCGGCCCGCTGGGTGGCAACCGACGTCGCACCGATGACATCGGCGCTCGACAGATGCGACCAGATGCCTACAACCTCGACGTCATCGCTGGCAGCGAGCGCTTCCATCACGGCTGCCCAGTCGGATTCAGGAACGCCGTTTCGCGACAGACCGGTATCGACCTTCACATGCACGCGTGCGCGGCGACCACAGGACTGCGCGGCGGTCGCGATCTCCTCGAGAGCCGCAAGGCTCGAGACGGAGAGGTCGACGTCAGCTGCGACGCAGTCAGCTATGTCAGGGTCACCGGCGGCCCAGAGCCACGCCAGGATTCGACCGGTGTCACCGGCGGCACGAAGATCAAGGGCCTCGCTGGGCAACGCGACTCCGAGCCAGGTCACGCCGGCCTCGCGAGCCACGCGTGCCAACGGCACCATGCCGTGCCCATAGCCCTCCGCCTTGACCACGGCCATGAGCTCGGCGTCGCCAGCACGAGCGGCCATCACACCGAGGTTGTGATGCGCCGCCGCGAGATCGATGACTGCTGCGGCGCGGGGCATGCTCCTATTGTCTCTCGCCCCGATCCGCAACTTGGATGAAGGGCAGGGAAACGCCGAATGACCTACACAAAGCGCGCCACTTAGCCGTAACTGAGGATTCGTCGACACGTCTTTTCCGCCTTACGCCAGCGACATCTTCGTCTCGTCTAATTCACCCACCTACTCTCGAGGAGAAGCATGAAACTCACGAAGACTGCAGCATTCGGCGTAGCCGCCGCTGCTGCCTGCACCCTCGCAATCCCCGCGCAAGCAGCTTCCGACTTCATGTACATGGAGCCTGTCGCAAGCGGCGTCACTCTCAAGCCCCTGCTCACCACCGGTGATTCGGTTGGCGGCGTCACCTGGGCCGGTGTTCCCGACGGCATGGGCGTCCTGAAGGACGGCGACAACCTGACGATCTTCGTCAACCATGAGCTCGCGACCTCGAACAAGACCGCGGCAGCTCTAGGCCACAACGGTGTCACCACTTCCTCCACCGTCAGCGCACTCAATCTCGACATCAAGACAGGCGCCATCACGGGCGTGCGCGATCTCATCAACAAGGTCGACTGGTACGACTACGCCACCGGCCAGCGCAGCAGCACCCCAGGCGCACCCGCAGGCGCGGATGCCAAGGATGCATACGGCGGCACCTTGCACGGCATTGGCCTGAACCGCTTCTGCTCCTCGCACCTGACCCAGCCGGGCGAGCTCGCCTACCGCGTCACGGGCAAGGACGGAAAGGTCACGACCTACGGCTACACCGGCCCCGCGTACTTCACGGCCGAAGAGAACGGCGATGAGTCACGCGCCTTCGTTCTCGACAACAACGGCAACCTGGTCCAGCTTCCGAAGGTCGGCCTGGCCGGCACCGAGAACCTGCTGCTCCAGCCGGGTACCGGCCGCGCCACTGTCCTGATGGTCAACGAGGACAACAACGCGACTGACAGCCAGCTGCGCATGTACGTCGGCGAGAAGGAGACCGAGGGCACCTGGTACCAGAAGGCCGGCCTCGACAATGGCCAGGCTTACGTGATGGCAGTCAACGGCATCGCTTCCGACAACGATTTCCGCAAGAACGTTGGCAAGGGCGTTGCGACGGCAGTCAGCTGGCGTCCGATCAACACGTCTGTCAACGGCAAGGCCCAGGGTCTTGAGTCACTCTCCCTCGGCACGACGATGTCGCGCATCGAGGACGGCGAGTGGGATCCGAACCACCCGAACGACTACTACTTCATCACCACCGAGTCGAACAAGGACAAGGGCGCAACCGCCGTCAACCCGGCCGAGCCGTCCTTCTCGCGCGATGGCGGCGCCCTCTGGCGTTACCGAGTGACCGACGCCAAGAACCCGCTTGGTGGCGGCACGCTCACCATGCTGCTCGACGGCACTGAGGCTCCGTACCTCAGCAAGCCCGACAACCTGACGATCAGCGGCGGCAACATCTTGATCCAGGAGGATCCAGGAAATAACGGCCACGTCTCGCGCCTGGTCTCCTACCGTCTCAGCGATGGAAAGATCGGCGTCGTCGCACGGTTCAAGGACAAGTACTTCGCCACGGGAGGCTCTGACTTCCTGACCATTGACGAGGAGTCAAGCGGCGTCATCGACGTCACCGACTACTTGAAGACCGGCAAGAGCGATCAGAACAACTACTTCCTCTTCGATGCCCAGGTACACACGGCGACCGGCAGCGCTTCGCGTCCGGATCTCAACCTGACCGCAGCACAGAAGGCAGCACTCGACGCATTGACGGTCGAGGGTGGCCAGCTCTACCTGATGACGATCACCCCCGCGGGATGGGTCAGCATCTACAGCTAGGTAATGAGTGACGAAGGCCCGGGGCGATTGCCCCGGGCCTTCGTCATGCTCGTGATTCAGTCACATCAAATCTGCGAGCGCAGGTTCGACGCAGTCAGCAATATCAGCCGCAGTGACCGTGCCGAGGGCCTCACCTGCCAATCGGCCGGCGCGACCATGGATGAAGACCGCGGCTGCCACAAGTGCAGTTTCGAATGATGCACCGGCCGCTCCCGTTGCCAGCAGCCCGCCCATCAGGCCTGCGAGCACATCGCCCGAGCCTGCGGTGGCGAGATCGGCGGTGCCCTCAGCGTCAATGAACACTCGGCCGTGCTGATCGGCAATGACAGTGCCGGCGCCTTTGAGCACGACGATCACGTTGAGCTCGGCAGCGAGACTAAGTGCCGCAGTACGGCGATCGTCGCCCACTGGTCGGAAGCGACTGAACTCGCCGTCATGCGGAGTGATGACAGTGACTCCCCCGGCTGCACCGCGTGCGGTCACGACTTCGCGCAGATCTGCGTCTGTTGCAAGAAGCGTGAGTGCACCGGCATCAATGACGAGCGGTGCCTCCTCGGCACAAGCAGCAACCAGCAGTGCGCGTTGCTCGGCGGCACCATCGAAGCCCGGGCCGATGACACGTGCCCGCACTCGAGGATCGGGAGCATTGCTGATGACGACATCCGGGAAGGCTGTCACGAGTGCAGTGGTGTCGATGCCGGGGCGTTCTAGGTAACGCACCATTCCGGCACCTGCAGAGCGGGCGCCGTCAACGGCGAGCAGTGCAGCACCCGGGTATTGCGTACTTCCCGCGATGACTTCCACTACTCCGCGCGAGTACTTGTGATCACCGGCGACGGGAGTGCGCAGGAGGTCTGCGATGTCGTCATCCTCGAGGAGCGATGCAACCGGCTCACCCAGAGTCGATTCGAGATCGATGTCGACGAAGTGGATGGCACCGGCGAACTCCTTGCCGGGCATCAGCAGCAGGCCGGACTTGAGGGCACCGAACGTGACAGTGAGATCAGCATCGATCGCCTCACCTGCGACTGCACCGGTATCGGCATTGACGCCACTGGGGATATCGACCGAGACGATGGCATTGGCCAATGCATTGACCACGCGCACGCACTCGGCCATCGGCTCGCGCAACGCACCGGTAACCCCGATGCCGACGAGCCCGTCGATCACGAGATCGGCATCACCGACATTCGCGAGGCAATCGTCAGACCAGGTGATCACTCGGCCGCCAGCACGACGAAATGCTTCGGAGCCTTCCGCATGCGGCTTGTCGGTGAGCAGCAACGCGGTGACCGCTGCTCCGCGCTCGCGCAGATAAGCACCAGCGAAGAGCGCATCGCCGCCGTTATTGCCCCCACCGATAAGAAGCAGCACTTGAGCGCCCGCCACACGACCCGCGAGCTCAGTAAGCACGCGAGCGCAGATCACTGCGAGGCCGAAGGAGGCACGCTGCATCAACGCGCCTTCGGCAAGAGTGGCCATCAGCTCAGCCTCGGCCGCACGCACCTGATCAGCCGTATAGATCTCACGCATGTGACACGCCTTCCGCGACTACATAGGCAATGGCATGGCCACCATCGTGACTGAGCGAGAGATGCCAGTGAGTGATGCCGCGGGCACGTGCCGCATCAGCGATAGTGCCGGTGATGCGCAATGACGGCTTGCCCAAAGAGTCGGCAATCACCTCGCAGTGGTGCCATTCCAGGCCCTGGGTATCGCCCAGCACCTTGGCCACGGCTTCTTTCGCGGCGAACCGAGCAGCAAGTGACACAGCAGACCGCTCGGCTCCATCGGCGGTGCGAGATTCTGCGTCCGTGAAGAGTCGAGTCACGATTCTCGGTGTGCGCGCCACCACTGCAGTAAATCTCTCGGTGTCGACGATGTCGACTCCGATGCCGATCACGGACGCCGGCAGGCCTTCCGTGAATTCGTCATTCAACAGTGACCGACTTGGCCAGGTTGCGTGGCTGGTCGACGTCGTGGCCCTTGGCCGTGGCCATCTCGCAGGCGAAGACCTGCAGCGGCACCGTGGAGACGAGCGGCTGCATCAGCGACGGCGTGACAGGCACCCGAATGACGTGATCGCTGAAGTTGAGGATCTTCTCGTCACCCTCTTCGGCAATCGCGATGATGACGGCGCCACGCGCGCGCACTTCCTGGATCGCGGAGATCATCTTGTCGTGCAGGCGATCACTGGGCGAGGGAAGAACGACGACCACAGGCACGCCATCCTCGATCAGTGCGATCGGGCCGTGCTTCAGCTCACCGGCGGCAAAGCCCTCGGCGTGCATGTAGGCGAGCTCCTTGAGCTTGAGCGCGCCTTCCAGGGCAACCGGGTAGCCGACGTGGCGACCGATGAAGAGCACCGAAGTCGAGTTCGCAAAGGTGCGAGCGATAGCGCGCACCGGCTCAACCGTGTCGAGAACTAGGTCGACCTTCTGCGGCATGCCCTTGAGGTCTTCCATCACTGCCGAGATGTCAGAGGCCGACATCTGCTCGCGCACCTGCGCGAGATACAGGCCGACTAGATAAGCCGCGACGATCTGGGTGAGGAAGGCCTTGGTCGAAGCGACGGCAATCTCGGGGCCGGCGTAGGTGTAGAGCACCGCATCGCATTCGCGAGGAATGGTCGACCCCACCGTGTTGCAGATCGCCAGGGTTCGGGCACCCTGCGCCTTCGCGTGGCGCAGGGCCATCAAGGTATCCATGGTCTCGCCCGACTGCGAGATGGCAATGACGAGTGAGTCGGGGCCGACAATCGGATCGCGGTAGCGGAACTCGCTCGCCACATCGATATCGACCGGCAGGCGTGCGAACTGCTCGAACCAGTACTTCGCCACCATGCCGGCATAGTAGCTCGTCCCGCACGCAACGATGGTCACGCGGCTGATGCTGGTGAGGTCGAAATCGATCTGCGGCAGCGCCACGGTCTGGTCGATCCGGCGCAGGTAGCTGCGCAGGGTCTGCGCCACCACGGTCGGCTGCTCGAAGATCTCCTTCTGCATGAAGTGGCGGTAATTGCCCTTCTCGATCTCCATGGCCGAAGCGCCCGACGTGGTGATCTCGCGGGT
>CALFIA010000295.1 GCA_937876275.1 uncultured Actinomycetes bacterium
CCACCTTGGCCTTGTAGGCGGCGACCTGGGCGTTGTAACTGGCCTGAGTGCCCGCGGCTGCAGTCGTGCTCGACGAGGAACCCGAAACCGCAGTGCCCGTGGCCGAGCTTGCTGAGGCCACCTGGGAGGTCTGGAAGGCGAGCAAACCGGCGATACCGGCCATGGCGCCTACGGCAAGGGCGGAGGAGACCACCTTGTCCTTGGTGGACGGGCCCTTTGCTCTGCGTGCTGCGCTCATGGTCTCTCTCCTTCGTGCCTGCCACCGTGCGTGACCTGTCTTCCTCTTAGGTCAGTTATAGGTCGGCAGCCATTAGGCGAAACCTCAGCGAAGGCTAAGTACAGGTAAGGAGATAGATATCCTCGCCATCAGCCAGAATCCATGAGGGGAAGTGCCGTGCAGTCGGTTGATCAAAGTCTTGACCAGTTGGTGACACGTGCGCAGGCCCTCGCCGTCTCAGGCAGGCGCACGATCCTCGGCATCACCGGCGCGCCCGGTGCAGGCAAGTCGACTGTTGCGGAGGCCCTGCTCGCCGGCCTGGGAGATCTCGCAGTTCTCGTCCCGATGGATGGCTACCACCTGGCCAATGAGGTGCTACTCGATCTCGGTCGTCGTGATCGCAAGGGAGCACCCGACACCTTCGATGCAGCCGGCTACGTCGCGCTACTCGAACGACTTCGCGATCAGCGTGATGACGTCGTTTACGCGCCGCGCTTCCTGCGCGAGATCGAGGAGCCCATCGCGAACTCGATCGCCGTTCACCGATCGACCCCGCTGATCATCACCGAGGGCAACTACCTGCTAGTTGATGACGGTGACTTCGCACGTGTGCGCCCACTGCTTGATCAGGCCTGGTTCCTGGTGCCGGATGATTCGGTGCGGCAGGAACGTCTCATCGCGCGTCATATGTCGTACGGCAAGGATTCCGAGGCTGCGCGCGCATGGGCGCTCGGAACCGACGAGGTCAATGCCCGGCTCGTTGCTGCGACGGCATCACGCGCCGATCACGTCATTCGCGTGATCTGATTTAGCCGCTGACTTCTTGGCCGGATACGACGATCGGGCCGCACCGTGACTACGGCGGCGACCCGATCGACGTGCGTTCTCAGGCCTAGCTGGGGTTGACGGTGACCGCGACCCTCTTGATGCGCTTGCCGCCATTCTCAACGGCGTCGTTGTAGACCTTCACGATGGCCGTACCCGGTCCGATCGCACGGAAGGCGACCACTGACGCGTTGTCAGCCGGAAGCACCTCGACCACGGCCGGATCACTCGAGATCGCGGTGTAGTTGCCGTTCTTCGCGTACTCGTAAGCAGGGAACACGGCGATCTGGCCGGGAACCAACTGAATGGACTTTGTCTTCTTCTTGACCATGATCGGTGACCAGGTTGCGGGATCGCCACCGATGACTGCCGGTGCTGAGCTGCTCGCGATGGCGGATGCTGCGGGCGAGGCTGCGGCAGAAGCATCGGAACTGCTTGAGCCGCCGCCACAGGCGGCGAGGGTTGCCGTGGCGAGGAGCGCCACAGCCGAGGCGGAGATGAGCTTGGTGGGTGTACGCATTCGGGACTCCTCTGATCCGCCGCAGGAACTGCGGCTCTAGTTGAATCGTCCCCTGTTCTCAGGGCTGCTTATGCCGCGACACGCAGGTCTTTACCGAACGTGAATCTCAGTGAGTCATCCACAGTTCCACGATCAAGACGATCAGACCGAGAAGCGAGTAACCGATGGCGAAGATCCATTGGCGCCCGATCGACAGCTTGGCGCGCCTCCCTGCGTAGAAACCCCACCAGAAGAGCGACAGGAGGAGCGCGATGAGGATGACCCAGGTGGTGAATTCGGTGTCCCAGCTGAATATGGCGGCAATGAGGACGAAGATCACGGGACCGATGCAGGGATAGAGGTACTGCAGATTCAGGATGAATACATGGCGGCGATCATGTCGGTTCAGCGGACGATGGAATCTGATCTGAAGATCGAGTGCCTCGGAGAATGCATGGGCCATCGCCAGGGCAAAGAGTGGCGCCACGATAACCGCGACGGTCTCCCTGAACATCCCCCAGGTCATCACACCCGTGCCCTCATCGAAGACAGTGAGCGCGGTGATCATGATGATGGTCGCGTAAATGGCAGCGCGGGGGTCAACGCGGATCGGGCCGATGCGCAGGCGCGGATCCTCGTGCGAGATATCGAGATCGTCAGACATGTGAGCTGTACTCCCGAATCACAGCGTCGCTCAGCGGTGGCCAGTTCTCCATTGCCCACGGGCCAAAGTCGGTGTCAGAGAGACTCACGCACGCGAGATCGTGCGCGGGGTCGACCCACAGGAATGATCCGGATTGACCGAAGTGACCGAAGGTGTGCGCGGAATTCAGGGAGCCGGTCCAGTGCGGATTCTTACCGTCGCGAATCTCAAAGCCGAGCCCCCAGTCATTGGGTGTCTGGCGACCGTACGAGGGCAGGATCCCTGCGACTCCCGGGAATTGCACCGTGGTGGCGTCGTCAAGTAGCGCGGGATCGAGCACGCGCGGATTCAGGAGCTCGCAGGCCAAGAGTGCAAGGTCATCGACCGTGCCGGTCATGTCCTTGGCGGGGGAACCGTCGAGTCTGGTGTTGTGCATGCCCAATGGCGCCAGGATGCGCTCGTGCACTCGTAGGGCCAAGGGCACTCCGGTGCGCTGCTCGAAGAACTCACCGGCGGTCTCGATACCCCTGTTGGAGTAGATGCGGCGCGTACCGGCCGCAGCCAGTTGCCGGTCGTCGTCGAAATTCAGACCGGAGGAGTGCGCGAGCAGGTGGCGCAGGGTTGAGCCTTCCGGGCCGGCTGGCTCATCAAGATCGAGTTCACCACTGTGGACGGCATCGAGAATGCCAAGCACCGCGATCGGCTTGGTGACCGAGGCGAATCGGCGCACCGCATCGGTGCCACTTGAGGAAGCCAGAGTCCCCGTAGGGCCGATGACTGCGACCGCTGCCTGCACCGGCCAGGTGCCCACGATCGCATCGAGATTCACGCCTTGACGATATCGCGAGCGTCAGTGCCCGAGATCGGGCGGATATTGATTGGATGGGGCCACGAGAAAGAGGAGAGATGACCACTATCGACCGTATGCGACTGGTGTCGCTGCTTGACCACGAGCGCGCTCTGCATCATGAGCGCACCCCCAAATCGCGCGCAGCGTTCGAGCAGGCTGATCATCTTCTCGGCGGTGTGCCCATGACCTGGATGAACAAGTGGTCAGGTGGCTACCCGCTGTACCTTGCCACGGCACACGGCAACCGCATCACTGACATCGATGGTCACGAGTACGTCGACTTCGCCCTCGGTGACACTGCGGCCATGGCCGGACATTCGCCCGCTCCGACAATCGCCGCTGTCACCGAGCGCATTGGAGCAGAGGGCGGTATCACCACAATGATGCCGAGCCTGGATGCTGAATGGGTTGGAGCCGAGCTCACTCGACGTTTCGGCATGCCACTGTGGTCACTCAGCCTGACAGCGACTGACGCAAATCGCTGGGCCTTGCGTCTAGCTCGCATGGTGACGGGGCGCCCGATTATCGCAGCCTTCTCCTACTGCTATCACGGTTCAGTCGACGAGACCTTCGTGATCACCGGGCCGAATGACACCACTGCGCCGCGCGGCGGCAATGTTGGTCCGGCCGTGCCGGTGAGCCAGACGTCGCGAGTGATGGAGTTCAACGATCTGGAGTCAGTCGAGCGAGCTCTGGCAACGCGTGATGTCGCGGTGCTCATCATGGAGCCGGCACTGACGAATATCGGCATCGTTCTTCCTGAACCGGGCTTCCTCGAAGGCGTGCGCCGATTGTGTGATGAGTATGGAACCTTGCTGCTGATCGATGAGACGCACACGATCTCTGAAGGCCCGGGCGGATGCACGTCAGCGTGGGGGTTACGCCCTGACATCTTTGTTATCGGCAAGAGCATCGGTGGTGGAATTCCCTGCGGTGCCTACGGAATCTCGCACGAAGTCGCAGCTCGCATTCGCGCGAATGAGGAAGCGGATCTCGTCGACGTAGGTGGCGTGGGTGGCACCCTCGCCGGAAATGTTCTTTCTACTGCGGCGATCCGGGCCACCCTTGGCGAAGTTCTCACCGATTCGGCCTTCGCGCACATGATTGCGCTGGCTACGCGCTACCGCGAAGGCGTGGAGTCAACACTTGCGGAGTTCGATGTGCCCTGGAGCATTGCCCAGCTTGGTGCCCGTGCTGAATATCGCTTCACTCGACCGGCTCCGCGCACCGGCACTGAGTCAGCTGCGGCACACGACGATGAGCTGGAGGAGTACCTGCACCTGTTCATGTCGAACCGCGGTGTGTTGATGACGCCCTTCCACAACATGGCGTTGATGTGCCCGGCTACAACCGCTGCCGATGTCGATCTGCACACCACACTGTTCCACGCGGCCGTCTCGAAACTCGTCGCCTAGTCGTTCGCATGCGAAAGGGGCCGGCCATGTGGCCGGCCCCTTTCGATGTCATGACTAGTTGGTGACGAGCACCGGACTTGCTGTCTTGACGCTCTTGGCTCCGAGCGGCTTGCATGTGCCGTCGAGGCTGCACACCTGCGAGTACGAGGCGTTGAGCTTGATGGGCTTCGAAGCACCGCTGTCGGTGTAGACGACCTGGAACTTCTTGCCACCCTTGGTGAAGTTGCAGGTGACGTTTGTGCCCTTGGTCGGGCAGCCATTGAAGGTTGCGCCAACAATCCACTTCTGCAGGGTCTGGTAGGCCACTGCACCAGGGGTGTTGTTGTACATCTGAATACCCCAGAGATCGTTGTACGGCTCCCAGCGGTACCAGTACACGCGGCTGATATTCAGGCGCAGTGCATCAAGGTAGGTGCGTGCGACCCAGTCAGCGGCCTTGGTGCCCTCGATATCGACATCGGGGTTCTGCGGACCCGGGCCCTTGAGCCCGAAGTTGTTCTCGGTATCCCACAGCGGCTTCTTCGGAGCGCCGGCAGCTGCCAGCGTGTTCTCCCACAGTGTGGCCAATGCCGCGCGATCTACCGGGGTACCCAGGCTTGCCGGGTAAGTGTGGGCCGCCCACACGTCGACCGGCCAGTTGTAGGCCTTCAAGGCTGCGAGGTACTTCGGGTAGAACGACTTGAAAGGTCCGCCCAGGCGCGTGCCGGTGCTGGGTGCGACCACAGTTGCTGCCGGATCAATGCGCTTGATGATGTCGTACGCATGCTTGGTGAGATCTGCCATGTCCTGCGGGCTGCCGGTCGAGAAGGTGGCGAGGTTCGCCTCATTCCACGGCTGGTACGCGGTGATCTTGCCCTTGTAGCGGGTCACAACCTGGGTTACCCAGTTGTCCCACCAGGCCATCTCGCGCGGCATGCCTGCAGCACCCGGCTGCGGCAGCGCCGTCGGCGACGGATCGTCGGTGGCCCACGCGGGAGTGCCCGCGAGCACCATCAGGATGTCGTTGACTCCCTTGGCCTTCGAGGTGGCTACGGCGGTATCGAGTGCTGTCCAGTCGAAGACACCCTGGGTGCGCTCGATGTTGGCCCAGGAGGTCTTGTTGTCCCATAGGCGGAGGGTTCCGAATCCGATGGTCGGCCACTCGCCGACCTCGGCGTTGTACACGTGCATGCCGAAGAGGCTGTCGTCAATGACAGTGCCCTTGGGAGTCTGGGAAACGGCCTGCGCCGGCGCGGCGAGTCCGATTCCGGTGAGGAATGTCGCCGAGGCGGCGATCAGGGCAAGTGCGCGAAATGAGATGCGTGATGACATAGGCACATCGTGCCATTAATCCACGAAGGCGATTGCCACCAGGGTGATGTCGTCGCGTGTCCAGTCGATGGTCTTCTCTCGCATTGACGCAAGAATTCGCTCGAGCGTTTCCGCAGGTTCACTTCTGACATCAGCAGGTATTCCGAGAAGCTCGACAAGCAGATCAGAAGTATCCAGAGAGTGGCCATCCGTCGTGGTGCCCTCAATCAACCCATCGGTGAAGGCGAAGAGCGCATCCCCGAGTTGAGTTGAGGTGTGCATGCATGACCACTGCGCATCAAGAGTGGAGAGAAGTGGGCCGGTGGGCTCAAGTGCCGTCGTCACGTCGTCACTTCCGATAAGCAGCGCCGGGTGATGCCCCGCATTAGCCCATCTAAGGGTCTTCGTTTCTACATCAATGAGTAGAACCAAGGCGGTAGCGAAGGTGCGGGAGTCGCGCAGTGCCTGGTGAGCGAGTCGGAGTGCTGCATCAGGTTGCGCACCCGATGCCATCGCGGCACTCAGCAGAGTGCGAACCTGAAGCGCCATGATGCCGGCCGACGCGCCATGACCCGCGACATCGCCAATGATCACGGCGATGCGGCTGCCGGGGCACGCGATGACGTCCCACCAGTCGCCGGCGATAACTCCTTCGGCCGAGGATCTGCGACCGCTGACGCGAATGCCGCCAGGCAGGTCGATGGACGCCGGCGTGAGCGCGGCTCTCAGTGAATCTGCGACCGGTGCATCTTGTGCCAATCCGGTGCGCGCCTCGCGCGCCTCGTCAATCTCTCGCACGAGGCCGCGGCGAAGTTCCTCAGCGTCCAAGGCCACCGATTCCAGTTCGGGTGGCCCGGTGGCCGAGATGGGATGCAGGTGCCCGGGTTCATCGGCGGCTTGCTGTAGATCGGCACGAATCCGGTTGAGGGGATTGAGCACCCAGCGGCGAAGTCCCAGGTAGTACGCGAGCAGAAGTGCAAGCACGAGGAGACCGGCAAGAAGCAGCATGACGCCGAGAACGCGAAGGAAATCGAGCAGCGTGAGGCTTGCGTTGAGACGCCGTTCATCGACGGCGTCCTGCAGATCCTGTGTTGCCTGGGTCATCGCAGCGTAGGTCTTCCACGCTTCTTTCGAGTCAGTCACTTGCTTTGCCTTGGCGGGATCGCCTGAGTCCATAGCCGCGAGTACCGGGGTGCCATCAGCCGCGATCCAGGCCTCCTGAGCGCGGCGTGAGGTTTCGGCAAGCGGCCGGATCTCCGGTGCTGCGTCAAGGCGTTGCACGATCTGATCGATCAGTACCTCTGCCCGCTCCACTTGGCGCTTGTAGTCCTTGCGACTGGCATCCCGATTGAGCAGGACGTAATCGGAAAGGGAGGCCGAGGCGCTGACCTGTGCGAGAACGAGAGCTTCCACCGCATCAGAAGCGGGCGTGATGCGAGTGCGAAGAGCATTGCTCGTGGCGTAGGTAGCAGTGAACTGACTGAGAACAATCGCAGTAGCGATGACGACGCCGATGGCGCCAAGAAGCGCCGCGGTGACAGCGCGTCGTTTCAGGCTCACACGATCACCGTAGCGTGAGGGAGCCGGAGCCGCGGGGCCTCGCGACCATGGAGTGCAGAAGGGCACTCACCTGGGGTGGTGAGTGCCCTTCTACTGAAAGCGCGTTGTGTCTAGCCGACCGGCTGCATGCGCTGGGCGATCTTGACCAGCTCATTCGCGCTGATCGCGTGACCTTTCAAGGTCTCGATCCACACTTGGGTTGATCGCGGGTAGGGCTGAACGGAAGGGAAGATCACTGTCAGGTGTCCGCCCCACTTCGCGACGTCCTTAGCGCTGCAGTTATTCGCCGGCTCGGGGCAGTACGCCTCAACGACTGCCTTGGCGCCCTTGATGGTGGTGGTGAGGACTGTGCGACCGGTGCCGATGTCGCGGCAGATCGGATTTCCCTCGGTCACGGTGAACTGACGACCTTTGGTCGTGCCGTAGTTGGTGAGAAGGACCTGCTCGGCCTGGCAGTAAGCATCCGGAATGAAGTCGCCGGTTGAACGCAACTTGAGGCCGTTGGTGTACGTCGGCTGGTAGACGGTGTATGAGACACCAACCTGATGATCGGCGTAGGGATTGCCGGAACCCATGGCGTGCGCGGGCCCGCTGGCCAGCGCGGTGAGTGCAAGGCCTGCAGTGGCGGCAACTGCGAGAACGCTCTTCTTCATGATGCTCCTCAAATGTGGTGGTCAGACTCGACGGCTCTGTGACGATTGTGCCTCAGGGAGTTACGGAAAGGGTTGCCAGGAGGCGTTGGGCAAGGTCAAGGTTTCCGTCGATGAGAACGTTCCCGCGCCAGGAGGGATCGTCGACGCTTGCACGACCGCAGGTTCGGGCAAAGAATGCCGGCCAGCTCATGGTGATCGACGTAAGTGTCGGTGAATCACCGAGGATGATCGTTTCACCTATGTCGGTGAGCACCAGGTGCACCGATTCCAGTGAACCGATCTCGAGTTGATTCCACGCGTGTTCGGTTCCGTCGACGAGTTGGGCTCGGGTGATCTGCCCAGCAGGAGAATCCCAACCCTCGTCGACTCCGAGCGCAACACGCATGTCTTGCAGGTGCACCCAGGAGTCGAAGATGCGGCGGCGCAGCTGACGACCGATCGGTGTGGGCTTGCCGAAGAATCCGGGTACGAGCGCATCGAAGTCATGCGGCCCAGCCTCAATCTGCGCCATGCGTCGCTCGGTGGTGTCGCGCAATTCCGCGATGACCTCGGCCTGTGCTCGATTTCGTCGGGCATCGACCCCGATCTCGGTGAAGCGGCTGAGGTCTCGATCGACCCAGGGCAGTGAATCCCAGTCGGGTTCGTGGTCAGGCCTGGGATCACCGAGGAGGTACTGCTCGATGTCGATGATGTGAGCGACCATGTCAGCGACGGTCCACCCGGTGCACGCGGTGGCGGTCTTCCATTGCTGCGAGGTGATGCGAGCACCGAGGTCAGCCGCCTCGTCAAGAACTCCGCGGTCAATAGCCACTAGCTCATCGAAGGTCGTCATGTTCTCAGCGTAGTTCTCGTCGTAGGCTCTTCGTATGGCAACACGTGTGGCGCTGATCCAGCTGCGCTGTGACTCGGCTGAGCCGGCGAGCGAACGGATTGATCGCGCATTCGCGATGGTGCGCGAAGCCGCTCCGCGAGCTGATCTTGTCGTTCTCCCGGAACTCTGGACTACCTGCGCCTTTGACCTTCCGGCCGCACGTACCGGGGCTGAGTCGATTGATGGCTCGCTGGTCTCTTCCCTGTCTCAGCTCGCCCGCGAGTTGGGTATCTGGGTTCACGGGGGTTCGTTCGCTGAACTCGTCGATGAGACCCGTCACAACACCTCCGTTCTCTTCGACCCGCAGGGCGTACGCATCACCGCCTATCGCAAGATCCACCTCTTCGGCTTCGCCGAGGGAGAGCGCACCGTGATGACCGGCGGGGAGCAGCTCGTCGTGGTGGATACGCCATTGGGTACGACCGGTCTTGCCACCTGTTACGACCTCAGATTCCCCGAGCTCTTCCGGGCTCTGACTGACGCCGGCGCAACGGCCTTTCTGGTCTCATCCGGCTGGCCCCTGTCTCGCATCGAGCACTGGGATGTCCTTACCCGTGCGCGCGCAATTGAGGATCAGGCGTGGGTTATCGCGTGCAATGAGGTGGGCACGCAAGGTGCCGATGACGTGGTGCTCGGCGGACACTCGGTCGTCATTGACCCACGCGGTGTCGTGATTGCTCAAGCAGGTGAAGGTGAGCAGATCCTGTATGCCGAGATTGATCCAGAGGAGCCCGGTCGCTGGCGCTCAGCCTTCCCGGCATTGGGCGATATTCGGATCGGTACCGATCTCGCCTAGTCGAGCGCCAGTTCGTCTGCATGCCCGATCACTATGACGGGGTGCTTCGAGATGTCGAGCCAGTCCATGACGTGACGCATCGCGGTCTCGTCAATCGAAATGCACCCAGCAGTAGGAACGCCCTTCGATACATGGAGGAAGATTCCGCCGCCGGCGCGAGTGTTGGCCGGCCGGCTCGCCTGACGCACTCCGCGAGAGTCGGCTGAGATGGTGCCACCCGGAAAGTTGTAGTCGAGAACGGCGACGTAGTCGTACTGAGGTCCGAGCTTCCAGAGGTGCTCGACGTACCTGCCGTAGGACGCCCAATTCACCGGAGCCGACTGAAAGAGGTTGTACGTGCTCGGCACCCGCGGGTTGTAGGTCCAGGCGTCATTCGTGTCGATCTGTATGTAGGGAAGGGTCGTGCCGGGATTCGCACGACGGCCGAATGCCGACGTGATCGCGTACGTGCCGGCCGGTGTCGTGTTCGTGCCCTGCCGGCGCTGCGCACCGGAAACAATTCCATGAGCACCAACGAAAGCGGGAACATCAGTTTCGATTGCGACCCAGGTTCCCGCCGCGGACTTCTCATAGGCACTCAGTCGTGCGCGCGTGGAATGAAAATTTGTGCTGGACACGACAATGACTTGCTCGGCGGCGGATGCGCCAGGAAGATCACCGGGAGTCGCAGCGGATGCGGTGGGCGCGATCAAGAATGCTGTCGCGATCGCGACGAGTGCTGCAAGACCTCTAGCGATTGTCACGCTCGGCCAGACGGGCAAGACGATCGTTATACGCATTGAGTTCCGCGTCGCCATCCCGATCAGCCTGACGATCCTTGCGCTTAGCCTCGCGATCATCACTGCGCGACCACTGGAAGGCAATGGCCAGCAGGACGATCATGCTCGGAATCTCTGCGATGCCCCACGCCACCTGCCCACCGTTCAGTGAGTCAGCAAGCGGATCGGTGATCCAGTCAGGGCGGACGATGCCGTACCACTCGGGTGCAATCGGGGTCGTGCCCATCATCAAGATGACAGCGAAGAACGCGTGAACCGACATCGAGAGCAGCAGAAGAAGGAGTCGACCCCAGTACGGCAGCGGCCGCGGTCGCGGATCTATGCCGATGATCACCCAGTAGAAGAGATAGCCCGAAAGAAGGAAGTGCACCTGCATGACAATGTGGCCGACGTGGCTTCCCATCAGCCACCCGAACGCCGGTGTCAGGTAGAGCCCGTACAAGCCGAGTACGTAGACGATGAAGACGTAGAACGGATTCGTGAGAATTCGGGTGATCCAGCTATGCAGGAACCACATCAACCATTCGCGTGGCCCCCGCTCCGTGCCAGTGGAAGGCTTGAGCGCGCGCAGGGCGAGGGTCGCGGGTGCACCCATGACGAGCAGGATCGGCGCAAGCATCGTCAGCACCATGTGCTGCAACATGTGCATGCCGACGCTGACATTCGCGTAGATCGAGACACCGCCGTTGGTGCACCACAGCACGACGATGAGGCCGAGGAACCAGCTGATCGAGCGCCCGACGGGCCACGCATCGTGACGCTTGCGCAAGCGGATCATGCCGCCGAGGTACAGCGCTCCAGCGATGAGCACCATGGTGAAGAAGAACGGCTCGAGATGGAAATCGCCGAGAACAGATGACGCTGTGGGTGCCTCGGGGTATCTGTAGCCGAGCAGTGACTCTCCGTACGACGGCAGCTCGACGGTAAGCCGAGGAGGCGCACTCTGCGACAGGGCGACACCCAGACCAAGGGCAATGGCCATGACAGTCAGTTCGAGCCCTGCGATCCGAGCGAAGACCGAGCGACCTGATTTCGTGCCCGTGGTCGAGGCGATTCGTCGACGAATGAGAAGGGCGATTACGCCGAGCACCACGATCAGCGCAGTCTTGATGAGCACTAGTTGGCCGTAGCCCGTGGTGAGAATTTGGTCGATGGTCTCGAGTCGCGTGTAGGCATTGGCCAGACCGCTGACAGCTAATAGGACGATGCAACTTCCTGCGATGATGCCGAAGCGCTGAATCGAACGCGCGAGCGGAAGATCACCTCGTACCGCATGTAGTGCAAGTGAGAGCAATCCTCCGATCCACAACGTGGCAGCAGCAATGTGCGCGGCTCCGGAAGTCATCGCGAGAGCGTGATCGCCGAGACCGGCCGCATGCCCGCCAAGTGCGGGCAGCACCGCAGCGAGCAGGGCGAGGATCAGCCATGCTGCACCCGAGCCCACGGTGAACGTGGCCGCGCATGCTGCCGAGACGACCAAAGCGAGAATCGCCATTCCGAACAGCGCTCGGGTTGTGGGCAGATCGAATGCGTAGGTCGTCAGAATGTCAGGACTGATGGCCTGCGAGAACTGCAGGCCGAGAACGTTCCCGACGACGAACACGCTCTGAGCGAGTGCAAGCAATGCCCAGATAAGTGCGGCCGCGGCAGCACGCACGAGATCGTTGCGTCCGGCGCGCGAGACCGTGCCGTCCTTGCCTGATGGGTCGAGCACGACGGCGGCGAGCAGGAATCCGATCGTGACAACGGCCGCGATATCAGTGAGCGTGCGCAGTACGGGGGTTCCCCAGCCGATCAGGCCGCCGACATCGGGAATGCCCAGGGGCGGGGCCGAATACGAACCGCCACCGACCACCAAGCCGACAGCCATCGCCGCTACCGCGAGCACGATAAGTGCAGGGGCAATCAAGGCGATCGGTGAGCGCTTCATCGCTTCCGATCATAGGTCTCGCGGGAAATCGGTCAGAAAGAGTCTTCTGCCAGTTCCATCACGTCAAGGGTCGTCGCTTCCGCTACTGAGCGCTCTCCCGCGATCAGGGGAAGGCGGTTGCGAGCGAACCAACGCGCGGTCTCGATCTTGCCCTCGTAGAACAGGCGATCGCGCTCTGAGACCTCGCTCTTCAGGGCCGCGGTCGCGACCTCCGCCTGGCGGAGCAGGAGCCAACCGATCATCAGGTCACCGGAGGTCATCAGCAAGCGAGTGGTGTTCAGTCCTACGCGATAGATCTCCTGCGGGCTTGCCTGCGCCGCCATGGCCCACTGGCCCATGACGCCAACAATGGCCTGCACATCTTCGAGCGCCTTGCCCAGCAGCTCGCGCTCCACGGCAAAGGTTCCGGTGCCGTCATCACCCTTGACTGTCTCGGTGATCTGCGTGGCGATGTAGAAGAGAGCCTTGAACTGATCCTTGACCATCTTGCGGAAGAAGAAGTCGAGACCCTGAATGGCCGTGGTGCCCTCGTAGAGGGTGTCAATCTTCGCGTCGCGGATGTATTGCTCTGCCGGGTAGTCCTGCAGGAAGCCGCTGCCGCCGTAGGTCTGCAGCGCAACAGCGAGCATCTCGTATGAACGCTCAGAACCCACGCCCTTGACGATCGGCAGCATGAGGTCATTGATGCGTACTGCCATGTCGAGATCAATGTCAGCGTTGCCCGCCTCGGCCATCTCGACCATGTCTTGCCAGTAGGCCGTGTACGCGATGAGCGCGCGCATGCCCTCTGCATACGACTTCTGCAGCATCAGGCTGCGGCGCACGTCGGGGTGATGCGTAATGGTGACGCGCGGTGCGGTCTTGTCCATCTGCATGGAGAGGTCAACACCCTGCACGCGAGACTTCGCGTAGTCGAGTGCGTTCAGGTAGCCGGTTGAGAGGGTGGCAATTGCCTTGGTACCGACCATCATTCGCGCGTACTCGATGACCTTGAACATCTGTGCGATGCCGTCGTGCACGTCGCCGATGAGCCAACCGATGGCCGGCTCCTTTTCGCCGAAGGTCATCTCACATGTGGTCGAGACCTTCAGGCCCATCTTCTTCTCGACGTTGGTGGCGTAAACGCCGTTGCGTCCTTGGATCTCACCGGTCTCGAGATCGACAAAGTACTTGGGCACCAGGAAGAGCGAGAGACCCTTGGTACCGGGGCCGGCTCCTTCCGGCCGTGCGAGAACGAGGTGCACGATGTTGTCAGCCATGTCGTGCTCGCCGGAGGTGATGAATCGCTTGACGCCTTCGATGCGCCAGGTGCCATCACCGTTATCAATGGCCTTCGTGCGACCGACTCCGACGTCGGAACCT
>CALFIA010000296.1 GCA_937876275.1 uncultured Actinomycetes bacterium
CTTTCCGCTGTGAGTGTCGCCGGGAATGTCACGAAGGTTGTTGGTGACCAAGATGGCGCAGCACAGGAAGCCGACACCGCAGGCCGCGATGACCGAGCTCACGGTCACCGTGAGTGACTGCACGTAGAAGGTGCCGACAACGGGTACGAGCCCGAAGAAGACGAAAACGAAGATCTCGCCAAGACCGAGGTACCCGTAGGGATGCTTGCCTCCGGTGTAGAGCCAGGCCGCAGCGACGCAGGCAATGCCCACCAGCAGCAGCCACCACTTCTGGGTGAGGAGAACGAGGCCGAGTCCAGCGAGCATGGCGACGGCGAAGCTCAGGAATGCAGCGCGCTTGACCTGCGCGGCCGGTGCGAGGCCCTGCCCGACTAACCGCACCGGGCCAACTCGAGCCTCATCGGTTCCGCGAATTCCGTCGCTGTAGTCATTGGAGAAATTGACGCCCACCTGCAGGGACACCGCGACGATCAGGGCAAGAAAGGCGGCCCAGCCATCGAAGGTCTGGCCTCCGATAGCCAGACCCGTGCCGACGATGACCGGTGCGAACGCTGCCGGGAGGGTGCGCGGGCGGGATCCACCGAACCATTGAGCGGCGGTAGCCATCAGTGAGTCTCCCGAGCGAGTGCGGTGAGTGCCTGCCGGTCGGTCTTGCCGCCGGGAAGCAGGGGTAGGTGCTCGATCGTAGTGAAGGCACGTGGCCGTGCGGCCACCCCAAGCTGTTCTTGCACCAGAACTCCGAGGGCATCGATGTCAATATTCTCTCCGCAGACGAAGGCGATGAGCCTGCTGCCACGTTCGGGATCGTCGATCGCGACGACGGCGCAGTCGCTGACGTTCGCTCCGCGGCGTACGACAGCTTCGACTGCTGCGACTGAGACATTCACCCCGTTCACGGTGATCACGTCATCATTTCGCCCAATGATGCGCAATGTGCCATCGATGAGCTCGCCGAGATCACTGGTGAGAAAGCCGGTGTCGGAGAAGTGCTGTGCTGTCAGTGCCGGTTGATGGCGATAGCCCAAGGCGATACTCGGGCCGCCCACCGTAACTCGTGACTCACTGTCGATGCTCACCGTCACGCCATCAAGCGGAATGCCGTCGTAGATGCAGCCGCCACAGGTCTCGGTCATGCCGTAGGTCGAGATAAGCGTGATTCCCTTGTCCTGCGCCGCACTGCGCAACGACGGATCAAGTTCCGCGCCGCCGATGAGAATCGTGGCGCAGGCACGAAGTGCCTCAATCCCTTGCGATTCGCTCAGCAGACGGCGCACCTGCGCGGGTACTAACGAGGTGCGCACGGGCAGGCCGTGTGTGAGTGCTGAGTCGACTGCTGCCGCGAAGCCTCCGGGAGTGAATGGCCGTGCCCCGGCGAGGCTATCGACGCCGACATACGTGCACCCGGGTGCGAGCGCGCGCGTCAGTACGTTGAGGCCACCTGCCGAGGTCAGTGGAATTGCTGCCACCCAGGTAGCA
>CALFIA010000297.1 GCA_937876275.1 uncultured Actinomycetes bacterium
CATTCGCCGATCAGCGCGAGCGACGTCGGCTTATCACGAAGCGCGATGACGATTTCGCCATTAGTCCAGACGGCGCGAGGGGCATACATATGCGATGGCGTCGGATCAGCCGGCGGTAACTCGAGCCCGCCGGGTGAGGCTCCTCCGAGTCGGCGCAGGGGCGTAGCGCCTGCTCCCACGGTCGAGAAGGTTGCCGCTGCCGCTGCCGGAACTCTCGCGGTGGAGAGGAAGTTTGCTCGGCCGAGCGAAACTGACCGCGTGGTCTCGTTCACTCCGCGGGGCGTCCGATCGAGATCGTGTCGAGGCCGATGAAGGTGCGGCCAGGCTCGTCCTTGATCTCCTCGACGCCCTTCAGGCCGGGCACCCGCTGCATGATCACGCCCATGATTTCGTCCTTGTTCTCCTGGGACGGCGCACTGCAGCCCTTGCCGAACTTCACGTAGGCAACGTCATTGCGCACGCTCTCGACGCTCATCTCGACCGAAGCCGTCATGAGGTACGGGCGAATCTGCTCGACAACCCGAAGTACGTCGATCGTGCGATCGGTGCGAATGAGGCCGTGCGAGACGAAGAGAGCCATCACTTCGGGCTGCTCGACTGCCGCATACAGCAGTTCACCGCCCCTCTCATCGCTTCGAAGAAGCTGCACGAGCGAGATCAATCCCTGCTTGTTGAACTCGGTTATCGCCTCCAGGGTTTCGTCTAGCAGGCCCTGCACGGAAGCATCCTGATGACTGATCTGGTCGCGAAGCTGGTCGATGCGCTGAGCGAGATCCTCGAAGGTCTGCTCCTCGGCAGGTGCGGTCATGATGCCTCCTATGAGTAGATCTGCTGGCGCTGGATCAATTGTGCGGTCATGGTGGTGAGGACGTCGGCGAAGGCTGCCTCTGCGAGGCGCTGGAGAACCTCGGCCACGGTGCCGCCGGGATCGGCCGGCACCGATCTGCGCTCAAGGGCTTCCAGCACGAAGGCGTGACCTGCGGTGTTGTTTAACAGGTTGTCTTCGAAGAATGCGCGCACGAAGTCTCCGCGATGCACGCCCTCGGCCTCGGGATCGGACTGCAAGAGCTCGATGGCTTTGTCAGGGCCGCCGCAGCGATGGACGATGCGCTCGGTGAAGTTGCCGGTGGCATCCTGGAGGAGGATCTCGAAGTTCTGGCGTAGGAAGAGTTCCATTACTTGGCCGCCTCTGCCTCGTTGAGGCTGGTGATGATCTCGTCGACACCGGCGACTGACTCCGCGTCACCTTGACGAGCGAAGATATCCCGCGCGGTGGCCAGCCGCTGCCGTGCGTCGGAGAAGACCCCGAGGTGGCCCAGGGCATTGCCCTGGTTGGCCAGGATCCGTGCGTAGCCGAGTGGGTCGAGGTCAGGGTCGCGGTGCTGCAGGATTTCCTCGTAGAGGTTCACGGCCTCGTCGAGGTTCTCCCCCTGGTGCACGCTGGGCAGGTACTGAAGTGCATTCGCGAGGTTCAGC
>CALFIA010000298.1 GCA_937876275.1 uncultured Actinomycetes bacterium
GTCTTCCCTGCGCCTGTACCACCGCTGATCACGAAAGAGAGACGTGAGTCGATAACGGACGCGAGCAACTCGGCCATCAGATCGGTTGTCGAGCCTGACTCGCAGAGCTCTTGCAGGGTGAATCCCGAAGCGCGGGGAATTCGAATGGATATGGCGGTTCCATCCGAGGCCAGCGGCGGTATCACGGCGTGAAGCCGAGCGCCATTAGCCAAGCGCGCATCGACAAATGGTGCGGCATCATCAAGTCGGCGTCCGGCACTGGCCGCTAACCGTTGCGCGAGTCGGCGCACTTCGTCCTCGCCCGTGAATCTAATGTCGCTGCGGACAAGACCAGAACCTTCGTCGATCCAGACTGAATCTGGCGCGTTGACGAGCACATCAGTGATTGCCGAATTCCTGAGCAGTGGGTCAAGCCGACCCGCGCCCAAGAGTTCGCGACGCAGCACCTCGACAAGTTCGAGAACGGCGCTGTCGCCCAGCAGCACACCTTCTTCACGCAGGGCAGCTGCCACATGCGCCGGCGTCGCCTCACCTTGACCTGCTATCAGTCGTGTTCGAACACGCTCGAGCAGCGATGCAGTCATGCTCCTACGCCACGAGCGAGGTACGGAATCCGAGACCAGGCTCGGTGCAGGCACGAAGTACTACCTCGGGGATTCGGGGAAGTCGCCCATCGTCAATGAAGGCGTGGCCCATCGGAATCGTTCCGAGAACCGGCACTCCCAGAATGTGAGCAATGGCCTCAGGTCGAACCCCATTGGGCTTCTCACGAACGATGACGCGCACATCGGGAGTGAGTGCCGTGAGTTCTTCCAGGCACCGTGCTGCAGCAATTGCACCTCGGACCCGCGCAGTGACGACCAGCACTACGGCATGGGCACGACTGAGCACCGTTGCCGAAGCGGCTGAAAACTCACGCGGGAGATCAACGACGCAGAGGTCGAAGCCGCGCATGGATGCATCAAGAACGGATGTCCATGACTCGACTGTTGCGTCCGGGGAGCCTTCACGATCCCAGGAGAGAACGGCCACACCAGACATGGTCGGTAGGGCCTGACGGAACGCAGCGGGTGCGAGGCGACCGTGGGTGTCGACCAGTTCGGGCCAACGAACGCCGACGGCATCCTCGCCACCCAAGACGATGTCGAGACCGCCACCAAGCCGATCACCATCGATGAGAACACTCGTCTCCCCCTGCGACGCAGAGTGCACGGCGCAGGCTGCCGCAAGTGTCGAGGATCCAGCACCGCCGCTGGCCGGCAGACAGGCAATCAGCCGCCCGGCTCGAGCAGGCTCATCACCGCAAGCACCGAGTTGCTCGATTAGCCACGTGTCAGCATCCGGGAGACAGGCCACATGCTCAGCTCCGATCTCCACGGCAACACGCCAAGCGTTCGAATCCACTGAGCCATCCGAGCCGTACGCCAAGACGATCACCGATCGTCGTCTCGGAAAATGCTCTACTCCCGGAGTGCTTGCCATATCGATCAAGACCAGCGACGCCTGCGCCCAGCGTGTGCGATCGACAGTTAAGGACGAGCTGATCTGGAGATCGGTGCCTGCTGCCGCAGCCAGTCGAGTGCACTCGTCAATGAGCTCGGTATCAGCGCTGATGAGAAGCGGTCGTGCGAGATTCATGTGTCCTCCCCGTGGATGCTGGAAGCATTGACTTTGGGTCTGCCGCAATCAATCCCCGATGCCACGCCTGTGGATGAGGTGAACGTCGTGACCGCCTGTGGACGAGATACCGTGAGCACATGACTTCCGGTGCCGAATCCCGCGCGCCGATCGCCGCATTCTTCGACCTCGACAAGACGATCCTGGCCAAGTCGAGCTCATTCGCCTTCGCTCGTCCCTTCTACAAGGAAGGATTGATCGGTCGCGCTGATGTCATCAAGAGCGCGTACGCGCAATTCGTGTACCTGGCCTCGGGGGCCGATCACGATCAGATGGAGTCAATGCGCCAGTACATGTCGAATCTGGTCACCGGCTGGGAGGTCGAGAAAGTCCAGCAGATCGTGGCCGAGACTCTCGACACGATCGTCGACCCGATGGTCTACGAAGAGGCATTGGATCTCATCGCTCATCACCGAATGCTCGGTCACCAGATCATCATCATCTCGTCGTCGGGCACTGACGTCGTCGAGCCGATCGGGCAAAGGCTGGGGGCAGATCTCGCCATCGGCACCCAGGTCGGCATCGAGGATGGCAAGTACACCGGCGAGATCCTGTTCTACGCGTATGGCCCGGGTAAGGCTGATGCCATGCGCTCGCTCGCAGCAGAGCGCGGCTACGACCTCACGGAGTGCTACGCATACTCCGATTCCTTCACCGACGTACCCATGCTCGAAGCGGTGGGCCACCCGGTTGCGGTCAATCCGGATACGGAACTTCGCAAGTTGGCCGCGGCGAATAACTGGCCGATCCGCGACTTCGCAAAGCCGGTTGCGATGAAGAGCCGGATCGATAAGAAGCAGGCGGCTGCTGCAGGTGCCGGTGTTGCACTCGGCGCGGTTGCACTCGGCATCGCCTGGTACGCGCGCCGCCGATCGTTGCGCTCCTAGATCTCCACGGCCTTCGCACCCATAGCCAGCGCCGTGGCGAACCAGGTGACGTAGGCATTGATTCCCTCAACGGTTCCGGCCGAGTACTCGCGAATCGCATTCACGTAAGCCGGGCGTCCGAGCTCAAACATTCCGTGCTCGGGGATCGTGAAAAGGGAGGGATCGATTCCCTTGGACGCCATCACCAGCCGAACGCTCGCGCGCGCGACCAATCCACTGCCGATCTCAAAGGGCCGCAATGCTGAAAGCTCGCCGTGCACGATCGCGGCGATCAGCAGCGCGGGTGATGTCGAGGTGGTGATCACGGCGGCCAGGCTCGTCAGTCGCGGGCTCACGACATTCGCGGGCGGAAGCACGCCGATATTGAGCGGATCCCGCACGTTGTCACTGCCGCGTGGCCTGCCGCGTTCATCGTCCGAGGTGAATCCCTGTGCGGCGATCGCATGAAGCTCCGCGAGCACCTGAAGGGGTGAAGAGGACCAGGTATCGAGAAGAGCCGGCACTCGAGCAGTGAGAACTTGGGCGTTACCCAGGATCCGCCCCATCGGTGAGTCATCAACGACCGCTGTGTCGGCACCGTCGATTGCTGCCGAGTCACGGGCGCCACGCATGGCGGAGGCAGCGGCCACCTCGGCCGCCTTCGCCCGAATTCCCCTGTCCCAGAGGACAGCGTCAATCTCGTCACGGGTGGCGGAGAGCAAGGCCGTAGTCGAGTCGCCGAGAGGGAGCTCGCCCAGTGGATCCGGGATTTCGACGCGCGCGGTCACCTGCTCATCTAACCTGACCACACCTGCATCACCCCTCGGCACAGCTGCCCGAGCCGAACTTCGAAGGATCCCCATGAGCACCGACGCACTCTCGAACCTCGGCCACGAAGACCGCACCTTCGCCCCCAGTCCCGAATTCGCCGCGGCAGCCAACGCCCAGCCCGGCATCTATGCGGAGGCCTCTGCTGATCGCCTGGCCTTCTGGGCCAAGCAGGCCGAGCGCCTCGATTGGGCTGAGCCCTTCACCCAGGTGCTCGACTGGTCGAATGCACCTTTCGCGCGCTGGTTCGTCGGTGGCAAGCTCAACATCGCTTACAACTGCGTCGATCGACACGTGGAAGCCGGATACGGCGGCCAGGTCGCGATTCGCTTCGAGGGTGAGCCTGGCGATACCCGAAACATTACGTATGCAGAACTTCAGGACGAAGTCTGCAGGGCCGCGAATGCCCTCACCGAACTTGGCATCCAGGCGGGTGACCGCGTAGCGATCTACATGCCGATGATTCCCGAGGCCGTGATCGCCATGCTCGCCTGCGCACGTCTCGGGGCTCCGCACTCGGTGATCTTCGGCGGATTCGCAGCCAGTGCCCTTGAGAGTCGCATCAATGATGCTGAGGCAAAGCTCGTGATCACGACTGATGGCCAGAATCGGCGCGGTTCTGCCATGCCGTTGAAGCCGGCGGTCGATGAGGCAGTGATGAGCACGCCGAGCGTCGAGCATGTTCTCGTCGTCAAGCGCACTGGCGGCGACGTCGACTGGAACCCGGAACGTG
>CALFIA010000299.1 GCA_937876275.1 uncultured Actinomycetes bacterium
CTCCGCCGGATCTGACACCTCTGGTCGGCCGCGACGCCGAACTCGCGGTACTCGAGGCGGGCATCGAGCCGCGTCGTGAGGGTGGCGCCGTCAATCCTCGAAGAGCGAAGTGATCGTGACCCATCGGCTGGGAATGCGTGACGGCCGTCCTGTGTTATTGTAGTTGAACCTTGAACTACTGACTCAGGAGTGACCATGCCCGCCGCCACCGCTGATGCCCTGACCCTGCCGCGCTTTGCTCCGGCACCCTCGGCAATCTCCCGCTCAGTGCTGTCAGTGACTCGCGGACCTCGCGCATTCGAGGGCGAGGGCTTCCCGGTGCGCCGTGCGTTCGCCGGTGTTCCCTCCGATCAGCTCGATCCCTTCATTCATATGGATCAGATGGGCGAGGTGGAGTACGGCGCAGGCGAGCCCAAGGGCACTCCGTGGCATCCGCACCGCGGCTTCGAGACCTTCACCTACCTCATCGATGGCCAGTTCCTGCACCAGGATTCCAATGGCGGCGGCGGAGTGATCCTCGACGGTGGCACTCAATACATGACTGCCGGTGACGGAATCCTTCATATCGAAACTCCGCCCGAGGCGCTTGTTGAATCCGGAGGGCTGTTCCATGGGATTCAGCTCTGGATCAACCTGCCGCGTGCGAAGAAGCGCATTGCGCCGCAGTACCAGGATCTCCAGGGCAACGACTCGGTGATGATCGCCTCTGCTGATGGCGGCTCATATGTGCGCGTTCTCGCCGGCGCGGTCGATGGCCATCAAGGCCCCGGTATTTCGCATACTCCGCTTGCGATCACGCATGTGACCGTTGCTCCCGGTGCGAGCATCTCGATCCCGTGGCCGGCGAACTTCAATGCCCTCGCCTATGTGCTTGCGGGTAGTGGAGCGATTGGCACCGAGCAGCGCATCATCTCCGAAGGGCAGCTCGCGGTGCTCGTCAACGGCGATCTGATTCAGATCACGGCCGACGCGAAGCAGGATTCACGTACCGAGAATCTCGAGATCTTCTTGATTGGCGGAGTGCCGCTGCGCGAGCCCGTGGTGGCCTACGGTCCCTTCGTCATGAGCACGACGGCCGAGATTCAAGAGGCCTTCGAGGATTACCAGAAGGGCCGCTTGGGAAGCGTGCCTGCGAATGCGATTCAGCCGCATCGCGCGAACTAACTAGGCAATCTCGCCTGTCGCCTGCGACACCAGTTCTTCGAAGGTCATCGAACGCGGGTCGCCGGCGGCAGTGGCAACATTGACCTCAATGGGCTTCTTGCCCAGTGAGATTCCTGAGGCACGCACGAACTCCTCAATGCGCTGACGAATGCTGTTGGCATCAGGCATCGTGCCCGCACCGGTCACGAGGAAGTCGTCTGCGCTCCAGCGGCTGATCAAGTCTCCTTCCCTCACCGTGTTGCGAATCGCGTCGGAGACCATTCGCAGTACGGCATCGCCGTACTCGATTCCGTAATCGGCGTTGGCTGACCGGAGACTGACAATGTCGACGATCATGACGCACATGCCACTTCCGGTTCGGCGGGCGTTTGACACCGCTCCGGGAAGCAGCCCGATGAGACCTGAGCGAGTGAGAAGTCCGGTGAGCGGATCAGTCGTCGCGAGTGCGGTGTAAAGCTCCTTCTCGTCGCTGAGACGGCGGAGTGAGGAGAGTCTGATCGATTGCAGCAGCATGCCTGTGGCGCTGGCGATGAGTGCAAGAAAGACGATCTTGACCGCTAGTGAGGAATCCACCATCGACATCACGACGGCGATGCCGGCGATGGTGATGGCCGTGGTGATCAGCACGGTGGGCCAGCGAAGGGTGACTGAGCCGAATGCCGTCAGGAAAATCATGGCCAGGGCGATCGTCGGTACGTCAGCATCGATCGCGACTCCGATCAGGAGCACTGCCATCAAGATCAGGAAGCCGATTGCCCAACCACGGACGAGAACTGAAGCCCGGAAGGTTCGGCGGCCGAACACCTGCGCCACGACGAGGAAGCCCAATCCGGTGACCATCTCGAAGAGGTGTTGAACCGGTGCGCTTCCATCCAGGAAGAACAGCTGCACGCCAGAGATGATCACGAGAAGACCACCGAATGCGGCGAAGGCCTGGGGTACCTCCCGCAGGGTGAGTTCATCGCGCATGAGCTCAAAGGGGTTGGCACTTGCCATGACTGCGCGCATCGACGCCTGCTTGCGGGCACGGGTGGAACGCGCCGGGTTGAAGACCGCGTCATGCAGTGCTCTCACCTTGGACGGATGAATCTGCTTAGGCCAGGGAACGAACTTTGACAAGGTAAGCCCTACGTAGATGATCGTGTTGAATGCGACGACGGTGGCGAGAATCATGAACCAGGTGCTGGTGACTGTTGACTCGGGAAGCAGGATGCCCTGCGGGACGGGCGTCATGGTGATGCCTCAGCGGCAGTGTGTTGCACGTGACCCCAGTGCGCCGTGCGGTTGAACGTGATGTCAAACAGGCACTTGATGAACACGATCTGAAGAAACACGTCGTAGAGAAGTTCGGGCACGAGCAGCGCTGCGAGCAGTCGTGCCTTCCACCCGCCCTTCCAAGCAGTGATCACTCGTTCGAGCAGGAAAACTGCACCGATGACGAACCAGAACGGGTACCAGATCCACTGGTCGACCGCCACGATCGTCAAGAGAATGAGCAACAGCGCCGAGTTCAGGGCAACCGTTCCGTATCCGATACCCACCTGCTGGCCCCAGTAGCGCAGCGTGGCTCGGGTGAGGCCATAGGCGCTCAGGTTTTCCAAAGCGCCTCGCTGCCAGCGCTGACGCTGGATCCACAGTGCCTTCCAGGTCGGCATCAGCTCCGTGGTGTCGGTGCATTCTGAAGGAGAAGTCATCGTTGCACCGAGTGACTTCAGCGCCAGTGTGAGTTCGTTGTCCTCGGTGAGCGCCGCGGTGTCGTAGACCTGGCCAGGGGTGCCGGGGATGAACACGCCACGGGCGGCGGCGATGTCAAGGAGCGCATCGGCACGGAACATCGAGGCAGTGCCGGTGAGCACGAACACCCGACCTCGACGTGCCTTGATCTGCAGCGAATACCTCGTGTACTCATTGCGCTGGAATTGGCCAATGAGCCCGTGTCCGTCCTCGCCGTAGAAGATGCCACCCACGGCAGTGAGTTCCGGGTCATCTCGAAATCGTTCGTAGGCGACTTCGATGTACTGAGAGCCGAGGCTTGTATCGGCATCCATGACCATGATGAAGTCGTCGGGAGTGCTCAAGGGCAGCAGCCAGGTGAGCACCTGATTCAGCGCCCCGCCCTTCTTATGCGAGTTATTGACTGTCTCGAAGCACTCGACGCCCATCTCCGCCGCGATGGCCACGGTCGCGTCGGTGCAGTTATCGGCGACGACGATTACCCGATCGGGTTGCCTGCTCTGCTCGCGCAAAGCGCGCAACGTGGTGGGTAGCGAGAACTCCTCGTTGTGCGCGGGGATCAGCACAGTCACCAAGCCGCTTCCGCTGCGGGGGTTATCGATACCTCCACGAAGTGACGTCAGCAGGCGACGCCGAGGACTGACAGCCATCAGGGCGGCGATCGTCTCGAAGCCGACCGCAGCAATCGCGATCACGATGATTCCCGCGAGGGAGGCGAGCACCACGCCGCGGGCAGGCAGATCTCCGGAGACCAAGAGCGTCGAGTTTCCAAGGAAAGGCACCTCGCGCGGCGCTTCACCAGCACCGGTCATGCCCGCATAGAAGCGTCCGAGAGCTGCAGCGAAGGCGGCGATGGCGAGCACGATCGCCAGCACGATGCCCACGATGAGTCGGCCGAGAGTCGCCACGCTGGCTCGTGTGCGTCTTGGCAGCGGTGAGCTCATCACGAAACGGTGTTCAGGATCGAAGGCAGATACGTAGGGGTCGAGCTCGCTCAAAGAATCCCCCGCCCCATGCCGTTGATTATGTCTGCCGTAGAAAACTCATGAGGCCCCGCCCAATCGGACGAGGCCCCAC
>CALFIA010000300.1 GCA_937876275.1 uncultured Actinomycetes bacterium
TCTCCGAGTGCCGCTCCTGATTCGAGTGCCTCACGCGCAATGGGAATACGCGCGGCAATTGCCGAAACGAGATCCTCGACAGGCTTGCCTATCGCTGCGTCATACGCAGTCAGCGCGGCCGCGGCATTGAGAGTCACTGAGTCGCGAATTGCGCGTACGCGATCGGCATCGGGGTCAGTGGCATCGACTCCGCGGAAGGTCTTGAGCAGCAGCTCGGCGTTTCGCTCGGGCAAGCCGCCGGCGAGCAAGGCCTGATCGACGCGCTCAATTCCCCAATCTGCAGGATCGATGCTGAGGATCTTGACGTCGGATGTGCGGGCATCCCACACCGTGGTCGTGGTCGCAGTCGAGATTTCATCGAGTCCGTCGTCACCGCGTACGACCACTCCGCGCACACCGCGCAGAGCAAGGGTCTGGGCGAGCGCCGGTGCCAGGGTCGGATCAGCGCAGCCGATGAGTGCAGCCTGAGCACCCGCCGGATTCGCGAGCGGGCCAAGAATGTTGAAGAAGGTCGGGAAGGCGACTTCCTTGCGCACTGGTGCCGCGTGACGAAGCGCGGGGTGATGTCGCGGTGCGAAGCAGAAGCCGATACCGACGCCGTTGACGCATGCGGCGACCTGCTCGGGGCTGAGATCGATGACAATGCCGAGCTCGGCAAGAACATCGGCGGTGCCGGTCGACGACGATGCGGCTCGGTTGCCGTGCTTGGCAATGGGTGCGCCGACTGATGACGCGACGAGTGCAGCCATCGTCGAGATGTTGACGGAGTGCGAGAGATCACCGCCGGTGCCCACGACATCGAGGCGGATGAGATCAGCAGGCAGAGGCACCCAATCGCAGTGCTCGAGCATGACGCTGACCAATGCGCTGATCTCGTCGGGTGTCTCGCCCTTCGCGCGCAGGCCCATGGCAAAGGCGCCGATCTGAGCGGGAGTCGCTACGCCATCGAGAATCTGCTCCATGGCCCACGTCACGCTGGCGGGATCGAGGTCGGTGCGCGTGCTCAGCGTGCGCAGGACCGAGGCCCAGGTCGGAGACGCGGGAAGTGTCGTCATCGACGAATTAGACGGTGGCGACAGCCTGGCGAGCAGCCAGGAGTCGGACGACCTCGCCGGCTAGGGCGATGCCGTTAATGGGGTGAGCCACGGCCGCGTCAGCGCGCGACCAGGTGGCCAGCCAGGCATCCTGCGGACGCCCCACCAGCACGAGGATCGGCGGGCACTTGTAGATCTCGTCCTTGAGCTGGCGCGAGACACCCAGACCACCGGCGGGGGCCGCCTCGCCATCGAGGATGAGCAGGTCGAACCCGCCCTTGTCGACGGCCGAGATCACGGCGGGCTCGGTGGCGCATTCGGTGTACTCAATGGCCGGCAGGTCAGCGCTCGGGCGCGGGCCCAAGGCCAAGAACACCTGCTGGCGCACGGTGCGGTCATCGCTGTAGACGAGCACCTTCAGCGGACGGGCGGGGGCGGAATTCTGGCTCACGTGCCGAACTCTATCCGTGAGGGATTACCTCGTGCCGACTACCCCGGAGTGCTGAGGTGACAAACGCGACATTTTCTGCGGGCCATTTCACGGGGGGTCAGGAGGCAACCTGAGCGGCGATCTGCCAGACTCCCCCCGTGGCGAACGCAACGACGATCCCCCCGGCCTACTCGCACGCCCCTGCCAACCGGCCGAACATGGTCGCGATCGGCACCATCGTGTGGCTGTCGAGCGAGCTCATGTTCTTCGCGGCGCTGTTCGCGATGTACTTCACCCTGCGGGCGGTGAACCCTGAACTGTGGGCTGAAGAGACCAAGCTGCTCAACATTCCGTTCGCGAGCGTCAACACCACCGTGCTGGTGCTGTCTTCTGTCACCTGCCAGCTCGGCGTCTTCGCCGCTGAGCGCGGTGACGTCAAGGGCCTGCGCCGCTGGTTCACGATCACCTTCCTTATGGGCGCATTCTTCATCGGTGGCCAGATCACCGAGTACACCTCGCTGGTGCGCGACGGACTCACGCTTTCCTCGAACGCATACGGCTCCGCCTTCTACCTCACCACCGGCTTCCACGGCCTGCACGTGACCGGCGGACTCATCGCCTTCCTGTTCGTCCTCGCGACCACGTATGTCACCAAGCGCTTTACGCACGATGAGGCCACGCGCGCCATTGTCGTGTCGTACTACTGGCACTTCGTCGACGTTGTCTGGATCGCACTGTTCTTCATGATTTACATCCTCAAGTAACACCTGCACGACCCTCAAGGCAGCGCGAAAAGCACTGCAATTGCTGGATAAAACGGAAGGTACGACCACAGTGAAGTTCCTGGCCGCAAGACGGCGCAGCCCCCTGGCTGCTGTTGCCATGCTGCTGATCGCGCTCATCGGTATCGGTGCCGGCTACGCGGTCATCGCGAACGCCCGCCCTGCTGAGGCCGCCGCAGTCGCAAGCACCGAGACTCAGGTCGAGCAAGGCAAGCGCCTCTACCTTGAGGGCTGCGCTTCCTGCCACGGCATGCAGTCGCAAGGAACGTCACAAGGTCCGACTCTTATCGGTGTTGGCGCCGCAGCCGTCGACTTCCAGGTCGGCAGCGGTCGTATGCCGATGGCGATGCCCGGAGCGCAGGCAGCACCTCGTGATCCCGCGCAGTACACCGATGATCAGATCGCCGCGATGGCCGCCTACGTGGCTTCGCTGGCCCCCGGTCCCGCAATCCCCACCCAGGAAGACGTCAACTTCGAGTCGGCCGATGCTGCACAAGGTGGCGTGCTATTCCGCACCAACTGCTCGCAGTGCCACCAGGCAGCTGGCCAGGGCGGCGCCCTGACTCAGGGCAAGTACGCCCCCAGCCTGATGAACGCCGAGCCCAAGGAGATCTACGAGGCCATGATCACCGGCCCGCAGAGCATGCCGGTGTTCAGCAATGCCACGATCCCCACCCAGGACAAGCAGGCGATCATCAAGTACATCGACACCCTGCAGACCCTGCCCGATCCGGGCGGGTTGGCCCTGGGCCGCCTCGGCCCAGTGCCTGAGACCGTCTTCCTCTGGACCGCCGTCTTCGCCGCTCTCATCGCAGTGGCCATCTGGATCGGAATTAAGGCACGATGAGCGACCACAGCACTCCCGACTCCCACGAGAACCTGCCGGCCAAGCTGGGGTACTCCCCCTTGGCCGATATCGAGCACAAGCCCCGCTTGACCGATACCGATCCCAAGGCAGCCCGTCGCGCTGAGCGCCAGGTCGCCACCATGTTCGTCCTGTCGATCCTGCTCGTGATCGCCTTCGTAGTCGCCTACATCGGCATCGACAAGTCGACCATCGTCTACATCCCGCTCTTCGGCGAAGTCGGTGCATCCAACTTCGCCCTCGGCCTGTGCATGGGCCTGGCGGTGTTCCTCATCGGTGCCGGAGCGATCCAGTGGGCCAAGAAGCTCATGCCCGACACCGAGGTGGTCGCGCAGCGTCACGAGATGGCCTCCCCCGAGGCGGCCACCGACGAGGCCGAGGCGAACTACCAGCGCGGCAAGACCGAGTCGGGCTTCGCTCAGTACAAGATCATCCGCCGCACGCTGATCGGTGCGCTTGCGCTCTTCCCGATCCCGCTGGTCATCATGCTGCGCGACCTCTGGTCGACCCCGGCGGGCAGCCCGAGCCCCGACGCCATCCTCTCCAAGACCTTGTGGAAGAAGGGTGAGCGCATCGTCGTCGACGGCACGTACACCCCGGTCAAGGCCGCAGACCTGCCCGTCGGCGGCCTGATCTCTGCCGTTCCCGCCGATCTTCTCGAGGTCGAAGAGGTCGAGGGCAATCTCAACGCGCGCGCCAAGGCCGCCATCATCGTGATCCGCATGGATCCCAGTGAGATTCGCTCACAGCAAGGTGACGGCTGGGATTACCAGGGCATCTTGGCCTACTCGAAGATCTGCACGCACGTGGGATGCCCGATCGCCCTGTACGAACAGCGCACGCATCACCTGCTGTGCCCGTGCCACCAGTCGACCTTCGATCTCGCCGATGCCGGCAACGTCATCTTCGGCCCGGCTGCGCGTCGCATGCCGCAGTTGCCGATTGGCGTCGATGCGGAAGGCTATCTCGTAGCAATGTCTGACTTCGCCGAGCCCATCGGCCCGAGTTTCTGGGAGCGTGGATGACCGCGACAAGTCCGGTTGAGCAGGTAGGCGGCGGAGTCGCTACCTACGTCGACCAGCGCATTGGAAGTAATAAGTTCCTCGCTCGCAACCTGGGCAAGGTCTTCCCCGACCACTGGTCGTTCATGCTCGGCGAAATCGCCCTGTACAGCTTCATCGTCGTGCTGCTCACCGGCACCTTCCTGACGCTGTTCTTCAAGCCCTCCATGGCCGAGGTGCTCTACGACGGCTCCTACGTGCCCCTCAAGGGCATCAAGATGTCGCAGGCCTACTCCTCCACCCTCGACATCTCCTTCGATGTTCGCGGTGGTCTGCTGCTTCGCCAGATGCATCACTGGGCAGCCCTGATCTTCATCGCCGCCATGAGCGTGCACATGTTCCGCGTGTTCTTCACCGGCGCATTCCGCAAGCCGCGCGAGTTCAACTGGATCATCGGCGTTGCCCTGGTGACCCTCGGCCTCGGCGCCGGCTTCTCGGGCTACTCACTTCCTGACGACCTGCTGTCGGGTACCGGTCTGCAGATCGCCCGCGGCATCATGCAGTCGATCCCGGTCATCGGCACCTGGATGGCCTTCCTGCTCTTCGGCGGGGAGTTCCCCGGCACGGAGTTCATCTCGCGCCTTTACGGCGTGCACATCCTGCTCATCCCCGGCCTGATCCTGGCCCTGGTGACGATCCACCTCATGCTCGTATGGACCCAGAAGCACACCCAGTTCCCCGGCCCGGGCCGCACCAACGACAACGTCGTCGGCTACCCGCTGATGCCGGTGTACATGGCCAAGGCCGGTGGCTTCTTCTTCGTCGTGTTCGGCGTGATCGCACTTATCGGCGGCCTTGTCACGATCAACCCGATCTGGATCTTCGGGCCATTCATGCCCGATCAAGTCAGCGCCGGCTCCCAGCCGGACTGGTACATCGGCTGGCTCGACGGCGCCCTGCGCACGATGCCCAACATCGAGTCCTCGCTCTTCGGCTTCACCATCTCCTGGAACATCTTCATTCCGGCGGTCGTGATCCCCGGCATCATCTTCACGGCGCTTGCCCTGTACCCGTTCCTCGAGGCGTGGGTCACCGGCGACAAGAAGGAGCATCACCTTCTCGATCGTCCGCGCAATGCCCCGACCCGTACGGGCATCGGCGTCATGGCACTGACCTTCTACCTGCTCTTGTGGGTCGGTGGCGGCAACGACATCATCGCCATCACGTTCGGGCTGTCGATCAACTCGATCATCTGGTTCCTGCGCATCGCGCTGATCATCCTTCCGCCGATCATGTTCATCGTGACTCGTCGCATCTGCCTCAGCCTGCAACGTCGCGATCGCGAGAAGCTGCTGCACGGCTACGAGTCCGGTCGCATCCTGCGACTGCCGCATGGCGAGTTCATCGAGGTCCACCAGCCGATCAATGCCAAGGAAATGGCAGTGATCACCGGAAAGACCGACATCACTCCCCTGCCGCTTCCCCCGGCCACCGATGCCGATGGCGTGCGCAACAAGCACTTCCAGGTCAAGAAGCTGCGCGCGAAGCTCAGTGGCTTCTTCTACTCGGAGAACATCGCACTGCCGACTGCCGCAGAGATCGAGGCAGGCCAGCATCACGCCGAGCACGCAGCAGCCATCGAGGCTCCCCTGCACGCCTACGAGGATGCCGACCAGATCAATCGGGCTCACGGTGGTGTTCTGCATCATCCGGGCATGCCGCTCACGAATGCCGAGCAGCTCGCCGAAGACGGCGGTCACCTGTAACGCACAGTCATTGAGAAAGGCCCGGCATCTGCCGGGCCTTTCTCATGTTCAAGGTCTACCAGCGCACGTGCAGTGACGTCGGGGCCCGGAACTCCCACCCGCGAAACACGACGTCGTATCGCTCGTCCAGGCGCAGATCCGGCATGGCCTCGACAAGCAGGCGCAAGGCAATGGCCTCCTGGCCCCGGGCGAAGGCATGACCGGCACAAAAGTGCGGACCGAACCCGAACGCTGCATTGGGCACTCGCGGCCGGCGCACGTCGAAGTCGTCAGCATTCTCGAAGACACTCTCGTCACGACAGGCGCTGGAGACGAGCGCTCCCACCATCGCACCGGCGGGAATCACCGCTCCCCCGAGCTCGATGTCATGAACCGCCTGACGTGTCTGCGTGCCGATCGGCGCCACCCAGCGCAGGCCTTCGTGCACGGCGTCATCCCAGCGACTCGGATCCTGGCGCACCCAGTCGAGTTGATCGGGGTTCATGAGCAGCCCGTACATCGTGCTGCCGGCACTGTGACCGGGCTCCTGCATGCCGCCGAGAAGGATCACCTTGAGCGAGGGCATCACGTGGTCGATCGAGCGCGGTTGGCCGACCGGGCAGCCACTGGTCAGCATCGACGCGATCGTGGAGTCGTCGGGCTGCTCCTGCAGCTGGGTCATGTAGGGCCGAAGCTCGGCATCGATGAGTGCGGCCGTCTCGTCATTGATCCGCTGCTTCTCCGGGTCACGCTCGAAGTTGATGGCACCCATCGCAAGACCGTGGAACCACTCCTGCAGAGTCTCGGCGCTCAGGTGCCCGACCCCGAGCACGGCACCGAGGCTCAGCACCGAGATCGGCTCGAAATAGTCATGCATGAGATCCGCACTGCGATCCTCGCGCGCGAGTAGCGCGGCGAGGGCGGCTTCGGCAATCGGGGTCACCAGATCATCGATGTAACCGGCGACCACGCGTGGCTTGTACTTCGCGTCGAGGCTGCGTCGCAATTCCAGGTGCGGATCGCCATCTTGGGTCATCAAGGTCGGGCCGCCGAAAGATCGGTCAATCGGCCCATCCTCGACCTTTGCCGTGAAGTGCTCAGGATGCGTGGTCACGTACTCGACATCAGCTGCCCGGGTGACCATCCACATGTTCACGGCCGGTACATAGGCCACGGGATTCTCTCGCCGCAGGTACGCGTAGAACGGGTACGGGTCAGCGTCGAGTTCATCGACCGTGATCGTGGTTTCGAGCGACATTCGTTTACCTCCGAAACGATCCTAGGGATGGGGAGCCGAGGATTCCCGAACTTGACAGGTCTGGCAGAGTAGAGGCCCCATGAGCGACGCCCTTGAATCTGAGCAGCGGAATGTCACCGCGTTCTATGGCCTGCTCGATTCCTATACAGAGCACGTGATCGATCGCATCGACAAGACCGCCTCTGCCCCCTCCACGGGCACCGGTCAGGACACCGTCGAGCGCCAGGCCGAACTCGACCACTGGAGCACCCAACTGCGCTCAGCCAGGGCGGCCGCCGACCGGCTGGCCTTCGGTCGCGTCGACCTCGATGTCGACGGCCGAACCGAGATCCGTCACATCGGCCGAATGGGTCTACGTGACTCGGAGGGCAACCCCGTACTGCTCGACTGGCGCGCGCCTACCGCTGCCGGTTTCTACCAGGCCACTGCACTACAGCCCATGGGTGTCTCACTGCGCCGACGCATCATCACGCGCGGACGCACGGTCACGCACATTGACGATGAGGATCTCCTGGATCCCGTTCACGACGTCACGGCTGCTGCTGCAGAGTCAGTCGAGGCGCCTCGCGAAGGCCGGATGGGCGACGCTTGGCTCGGTGACTATGATGATGTGTATCGTGTTGTGGATGATCGTCCACTTCAC
>CALFIA010000301.1 GCA_937876275.1 uncultured Actinomycetes bacterium
GGCATCGTGACCCCGATCGACAAGATGTCACCGGCACTGCTCGAGCACGTGCGCTACCCGCAGGACATCTTCAAGGTGCAGCGCACGATCATGAGTCGCTACCACGTGACTGATGCCGCCACCTTCTATAACGGCACCGACGTGTGGATCGTTCCCTTCGACCCGACGCTGAGCCCGGCTCAGGTGTTCCAGCCGCCGTACTACCTGACTCTTCAGATGCCCGGCGACACGAAGCCCGTGTTCTCGCTGACCACCGCATTCGCGCCGCAGCGTCGACAGACTCTTGCGGCCTTCATGCAGGTTAACTCAGCACCAGGAGAGAAGTACGGCCAGTTGCAGGTACTCCAACTACCGAGCAACACCACGGTGCCAGGCCCGCAGCAGGTGCAGAACAACTTCGAATCCGACCCGACAGTGAGTTCCCAGCTCTCGCTGCTGCGTCGTGGCGGCTCCGAGGTTGATCTCGGCAATCTGCTGTCGCTGCCATTCAACGATGGCCTGCTCTACGTCGAACCTGTCTATATCCGTGCCACCACCGACGGCTACCCGCTGCTGCGCAAGGTGCTCGTCGGCTACGGCTCGAATGTCGCTCTGGAAGACACCCTTGACCAGGCGCTAGCCAAGGTCTTCAATATCGGCGCCATCCCTACCGCTGAGGCTGATCCCGGCACGAACCAGGATCCCAACGCTGACCCGGGTACCAACCCCGCTCCGAAGCCCTCGGCCACGCCAGCCGTGCCCGACACTGCGGACCCCGCGGCTGATCTCGCTCGAGCCATCGCTGCGGCCGACGCGGCCTTCCAGGCTGGCCAGGATGCCCTCAAGAAGGGTGACTTCACGGCCTACGACCAGGCGCAGAAGAACCTCGAGGCGGCACTCAACCGCGCGGTTGACGCTCAGGCCCGTATTGACGGGGGCCCGAGCGCCTAAGTCAGTCGATTTACCCCTCCGGGGCGCGTGTGAGGTCTAGCGTGTCGTCATGACCGCGCGCGTGCTCTATGCCATCAACGCTGCAGTGCTCTGGGTGGGAGTCGTTCTCTCGACAATTCTTGCGGCCGGCGACTACTACCCGCCGAATACGACTTCGCCGGGCTTGTACGGAGATAACCCCCTGGGCGCAGCGGGCTTCCTCAGCCGCGAGATCGATCACTTCAGTTACTTCACGGTGTGGAGCAACATCCTCGCAGCCATTGTGATGACCATGTTGGCCATCAATCCCACCGCGCCTAGTTCGCTCTTCCGAGTGCTGCGCCTTGATGCGCTGGTCATGATGATCGTCACGGGCATCGTCTACAACGCCCTGCTGAACACCGGCGGTCATGAGGGCTGGGATTTCTGGAGCAACGGCATTGCCCATATCTGGGGCCCGATTCTCACCGTGCTCGTGTTCATCATCGCTGGCCCGCGAGGCTGGATCTCGTCGAGCACGATCTTCGCGGCCCTAATCCTGCCGATCCTGTGGCTGGCCTATGTGCTCATTCGCGGCTCGGTCATCGGTGCTTATCCGTACAGCTTCCTCGATGTGAACGCGAAGGGCATGGCCTCAGTGCTCGCCTTTGTCGCGCAGATCATCGTCTTCGCGATCTTGATTGGCTACCTACTGAAGCTCATCGACTGGCTGATGCGAAAGATTTTCCCGCGCTCACGCGTAGCCGCGTAATCACGAATCCCTCAGGAGACGGAGACCGCCAGGGACTCCGCAAGGCCGGTCAGTGTTGCGCCCAGTGGTGCTTCAATGCGCACAGTCGCCAGCTCATCGGCCTTTGTCTCGCCCTGATTCACGATGATGATCGGAAGCCCGAGCTTGTGTGCGTGGGTGACGAAGCGGCGACCTGAATACACATGCAACGACGACCCGAGCACGAGCAGCGCAGACGCCCCATCGACCATCGCGTATGAATCGGTCACCCGTGCAGGCGGAACGCTCTCTCCGAAGTACACGACATCAGGCTTCAGCGGCCCGCCGCAGGCGGTGCAATCGACCATGACGAATGCGTCAACGGACGACTCGGGCAGATCCACGTCGCCATCGGGATTGATGCGCGTGGCAGCGCCCTCCCAACCCGCATTCACCGAGGCGATGCGCTCATGCAGGGCAACGCGTGAGCCGCGCAGCCCGCACCCCATGCACATCACCGTGTCGAGACGGCCGTGCAGGTCGATGACCGATGAACTGCCGGCCTTGTGATGCAGGGAGTCGACGTTCTGCGTGATCACGCCCGTGATGAGCCCCGCGGATTCCAGAGCCGAGACTGACAGATGCCCTGCATTGGGTTTCATATCGCGCATCATCGGCCAGCCGATGTAGCTACGCGCCCAATACCGATGGCGCCCTCGCAGGTCGTCACGGAACAGCTGGTACGTAATCGGCGTGTGATTGCGCGAGTACGCGCCACCAGGCCCGCGATAGTCGGGGATCCCCGATTCGGTCGACAAGCCTGCACCACTGAGAACGACAACTCCGCCGCGGCCGATGATCTCGGCAGCGGCGGAGAGCGAGGAATCCGGCATGGATGAAGCGGCGGTCATCAGGAGGGAAGCATGGCCTTCACATCAGCTTCGAGTGCCTCGGGCTTGGTTGTGGGCGCGAAGCGCTTGACCGTAGTGCCATCGGGCGAGATCAGGAACTTGGTGAAGTTCCATTTGATGCGTGAGCCGAGCAGGCCGCCGCTGCGTGACTTCAGGAAACGGAACACCGGGTGCTCCGACTTCCCGTTCACGTCAATCTTGGTCGACAGCGGGAAGGTCACGCCGTAGTTCATCTGGCAAAAGCCCTCAATGTCAGAGTCGTTGCCGGGCTCCTGATTCATGAACTGATCGCACGGGAAGCCCAGCACGACCAGGCCCTTGGGGCCGAGTTCGGCATACAACTTCTGCAGCCCCTCATACTGCGGGGTGAATCCGCACTTACTGGCGGTGTTCACGACCAGCACGGGCTTGCCCCGGTACTGATCCAGGCTCACCTGCTGCCCGTGGTTATCGGTGAAGGTCAGGTCATACAGGCTTTCGTTGCTCATGTCTCCAGTGTCCTCCGTGCGGGGGAGCCGCGCACCTCGCCACGAGGGAAGGCAGGAGCAAAGGCCGGATTTGGACGAAACCAGCCCCCGCCCTATCCTTAAGGGGCACAAAGCGACGCGGGGTGGAGCAGCTCGGTAGCTCGCTGGGCTCATAACCCAGAGGTCACA
>CALFIA010000302.1 GCA_937876275.1 uncultured Actinomycetes bacterium
CGCTCAGCAGATTGAGGTACTGAATACCGAACTGACCCAAGCCGCCAAGACCGATCGCCACCGCAGTGCTTCCCGGCTCAAGATGCGGCAGCGCCCTTTGCACCGCGCGATATGGAGTGAGTCCGGCATCAGTGAGGCCTGCTGCCTTCACGGGGTCCAGCTCACCGATCGGAACGAGATGACGCTCAGCCGGAACGATCATGTACTCCGCAAAACCGCCCGCAATGCCGATGCCATTCATCGACAGCACCTGCACCGAGCACATGTTCTCCAGGCCCGACAAGCAGGTGGAGCACGCGCCGCAGCCCTGCGCGCCGAACACGGCTACTGCGTCTCCGACGGCGACTGACGTCACGCCTGCGCCGATCTCCTCGACGACGCCTGCGGTCTCGTGACCGAAGATCGCGGGAAAGCCGGGAAGGATCGCGGGATCGCCATCGATGAGATGAAGGTCGGTATGGCAGAGCCCGGCAGCAGTGACTTTGATCAGCACCTCACCGGCACTAGGCGTCGGGCGAGGAACGTCAGTGATCGACAAGAGCTCGCCGTATCCGTGGAGAATTGCTGCACGCATCATGTTTCCCCGAATCAGCGGAACTGCGCGATGCGCGGCTCGGTGTCGTCGATCTCGTAGTGGGTCGACTCCTCGTACGCGATGCCCTCGGCAAGTTCGAGATCATCCGCAGCGCGATAGAGATCCTTGTACGCGAGAAGTGCACCCTTGCTGTTCTCCGCGATCGTGGCAGCAAGTGCACCGACAGCTGCATCAAGACCGTTCAGTGGATGCGATGCCGAGGCGAGTCCCCACTCGGCAGCCTGAACGCCGGTGAAGGTCATCGCCGAGTAAGAGAGCAGGCGGGCACGTTGCGGGCCGACGAGATGCGGCAGACGCTGACTCATGCCCCATGACGGCCGAAGTCCCCACTTCGCATGCGTATCGCCGAACTTGGCCTCATCGGCAGTGATGATCACGTCGCATGCGAGGGCGAGCTCGAGTGCGCCGGTGAAGCAGAATCCGTTGATCTTCGCGATGACGATCGCATCGAGGTCGGCGATTGCATTGATGACCGCGCGTGCAGGGATATCGAGGTAATCACCGACGGCTCCGCCCTCAAGCGAACGAGTACCGAGAGCCTTGAGGTCAACGCCGGCACTGAAGGCGCGTCCTTCACCGGTAATGATCACGGCGCGGATGGACGGATCACTGGCAATTGCTGCGAGTGCCTCGGCAAGCTCGCCGAGCATCACCACGGTGATGGCGTTCATCGCTTCCGGTCGATTCAAGGTGATCGTTGCCGTGGGTGACGTGATCTCGAGACGGATCTGCTCGTAAGTCATGGACGCAACCTACTTAGAGCGCGTCCGTCGGGCAGGTGATCGCCCCGAAAGTGACGAATCTCCCCGCCCAAGGAACTGGCGGGGAGATTCGAGAGCGAAACGCAGGATTAGTCCTCGTGGCCCGGCTTGGTCGGCTCGAAGCCGGCCGCCTTGAGCATCTTGCGGAAGTCGACGACCTGCTGCTCGCCGCAGTCATGGCCCTTGGGGCGGTCGAAGAACTCCATTTGGTCGCCCACATGGATCTTGAACTTGCCGCTGTGGTTCTCCTCGACGGTGCCGACGGCCTCGAGCAGGCTGATGGCGTCGTGCCAGCGGACGTTGTGGCTGGTGGGGTGGGCGAAGATCGCGGTGAGGGTGTCGGTGTGGTGGTTGTTCAGGTGCACCGGCTGCTCTTGGTTGGTCATGACTGCCTTTCGAAGATGCGCGTCGTCGTTGAAGCGCCTGGGCTCATCGTAGGTGAGGGTAGGAATGACGAATGGGTACCCCACAGGGGTACCCATTCATCCTGGCGGTGGCGGTGGGAACCGTCGCTCACTTCGTGAGCTCCTCCCAAATCCCGCGCGTTACCGAAATGTCGAAGGGGTACCTCACGAGGAGGTACCCCTTCGACATGGCGGTGGCGGTGGGATTTGAACCCACGGTGAGCTTTCACCCACACACGCTTTCGAGGCGTGCTCCTTTGGCCGCTCGGACACGCCACCGCGGAAAAGCCTACAAGCACGAAGCGGGACGAACCGAATCGGTCCGTCCCGCTTACGTATCAGCGCGGAGGATAGGGGATTTGAACCCCTGAGGGGTTTCCCCCAACCCGCGTTCCAGGCGAGCGCCATAGGCCACTAGGCGAATCCTCCGTGGGAGAGGCTACAAGTTGGGTGAGTTGGTGAGCGAATCGCCTGCCCCGTACCCTTATGACGACCCCTCGTGCGGCGTCATCTCGCTGAACCCCCCCAGGGCCGGAAGGCAGCAAGGGCAGGCGGGCTCTGATGGGTGTGCGGGGGGTCCCTTTATTCCGGCGGCGCCGGAATAAAGGGTGCACGTGCAGGCAGATGCTTCACGTGATGGGGGTCTGACTGAACGCATAAGGTTGCGGGGTGTCCATGGCCCTGTATCGCACCTATCGCCCCGCGCGACTCGACGATGTCGTGGGCCAAGATCACGTCACCGACCCGCTGCGTCGTGCACTCGACAACGATCGTGTCGCACACGCCTATCTGTTTTCCGGCCCACGTGGCTGTGGCAAGACCTCGACTGCGCGAATTCTCGCTCGCTCGCTGAATTGTGAAAAAGGTCCGACACCTGACCCGTGCGGTGAGTGTCAAAGCTGCCTGGATCTCGCGGCAAACGGCCCGGGCTCGATCGATGTCATCGAGCTAGATGCGGCAAGTCATGGTGGTGTCGATGACACTCGAGATCTTCGTGAGCGCGCGATGTTCGCGCCAGCATCGTCGCGATACAAGATCTACATCATCGACGAGGCCCACATGGTCACCACGGCGGGCTTTAATGCTCTGCTGAAGCTGGTCGAGGAGCCGCCCGAGCACGTGCGCTTCATCTTCGCGACGACCGAGGCCGACAAGGTTCTGCCCACGATCCGCTCGCGCACGCACAACTACACCTTCCGTTTGGTGTCGGCCCGCACGCTGCAGCAGCACCTGGCAACTGTGTGCGAAGCAGAAGGCGTCCCGGCTGAGGCCAACGCACTCGCCCTCATCGCGCGCGCCGGAGCAGGCAGTGTGCGCGACAGCCTGTCGATCCTGAGCCAAGTCATTTCAGGTTCCGGCCCCGATGGGGTGACGTATGCCACCGCCGTGGCGCAGCTGGGCATGACCGACTCGACACTTCTCGACGCCACGGTTGACGCACTCGCCGCACACGACGGTGCCGCGCTGTTCACCGTGATCGATCAGGTGATGGATGCGGGTCATGATCCGCGTCGATTCGTCACTGATCTTCTCGAGCGCATGCGCAACCTCATAGTGCTTCAGCACGTGAGCGGCGCCGCGCAATTGGGCCTCATTGATGCGCCCGAGGATGAGATAGCTCGCCAAGTGGAGCAGTCGGCGCTTTTCGGCGCGTCTGAGCTGGCACGCGCATCCGATGTTGTCAGCGAGGGCCTTAGTGGCCTGAAAGGTGCAACCGCTCCGCGACTTCATCTCGAACTGATGGCCGCAAAGCTTCTTCTGCCTGCCACCGATAGCGATGAGCGCGGTACTCGGGCACGACTCGATCAGCTTGAGCGCCGCATTGCCTCGGGCGAGTTCCACCAGGCCGCTCACCCCGGTGATGCACCGATTGCTGCACCGGCTGCAGCGGCGCCCGCCCCTGCAGCGCCACCGATTCCTGTTCCTCCGGTGGGACCGGAAGTCGCTGCTGCACCCTCCGCTGAATCCTCGCCTGCGCGTCCGCCGAAGCTGAGCGATGTCGCACCGTCTACGAAGAAGGCATCGACTGCGTCGCGTCCTCCGATGAAGCCTGCCGAGAAGGCAGCGGCAGTCGAGGCAGAGGCTGCGGCAGCAGAGCCCGCGATCACGCCCACTAATCAGAATGCCTCGCTGCCTCAGCTCGTCTCGATGTGGCCCGCAATTCTCGATGCCACCAAGTCGTACTCTCGCGTGGCCTGGATGGTCTTCAGTGATTCGGCTCCGCTGTCACTCGAGAACGGCGTACTCGCTGTCGGTGTCGAGAATGCGAGTAAGGCGGCCAACGCGAAGGCCAGTGGACATGACGAGCGTCTGCGGCAGGCGGTACTCGATGTATTCCGCACCGACGTGCGCATTGACATCGTGCTGGCCCCGAATGCGACAGCACGCCTAGTGAATGCAACGCCTGCTGAATCGTCGCCTGATGACACGACTGATGAATCCACTCAGATCGTGAACGTCGTAGTCGAAGCCGATGCTCCGAGTATTGATGACGAGGATCTCGACGACACCTCAGGCGTCGACCTGATCATGCGCGAGCTCGGCGGTACGCAGATCGGCGAGATCGAGCACTGATGATGTACGAAGGCGTAGTCCAGGACTTGATGGATGAGCTCGGCCGGCTTCCCGGCGTCGGGCCCAAGAGCGCGCAGCGCATTGCCTTCCACATTCTGGCTGCCGATCCCGTCGACGTGCAGCGTCTGGTGGATGCCCTGCGCGAGGTAAAGGAGAAGGTGCGCTTCTGCACGATCTGCGGCAACGTCGCCGAGGAAGACCAGTGCCGCATCTGTCGCGATCCGCGACGCGACCTCACCATTTTGTGCGTGGTCGAGGAGCCCAAGGATGTTGTCGCCATCGAGAAGACCCGGGAGTTCAAGGGTCGGTATCACGTGCTCGGCGGAGCGATCAGCCCGATCGAGGGCATTGGGCCTGATGATCTGCGCATCCGCGAGCTCATGAGCCGCCTCTCTGACGCCACGATCGTCGAGGTCATCTTGGCCACCGACCCCAATCTCGAGGGTGAGGCCACTGCTACCTACCTTGCGCGGATGATCAGTCCGCTTGGTGTTGCGGTCTCGCGTCTGGCCAGTGGTCTTCCGGTGGGCGGTGACCTCGAGTACGCCGATGAGGTGACCTTGGGCCGGGCTTTCGAAGGCCGTCGGCGAGTCTGAGCTGCTTTCCGCCCGATTTTCGCGATGTAAGCGTGACCAATAGAATTTCGGCTTGTGGCTCTGATTGTTCAGAAATTTGGTGGTTCAAGCGTCGCTGATGCCGAGAGCGTCAAGCGCGTCGCTAAGCGAATCGTCGAGACCAAGCGCGCCGGCAACGAGGTTGTCGTCGTCGTGTCTGCCATGGGCGACACGACCGATGAGCTCCTCGACCTTGCCGAGCAGGTCTCGCCAGAGCCCCCCTCACGTGAGCTCGACATGCTCTTGACCGCCGGTGAGCGCATCTCGATGGCCGTGCTGGCCATGGCGATCGCCGATCTTGGTGAAGACGGTCGCTCGTACACCGGCTCGCAGGCTGGCTTGATCACCGACTCGGCCCACGGAGCAGCGCGCATCATCGACGTCACCCCTGGCCGCATTCAGGAGGCACTCGCCGAGGGCGCTATCCCGATCGTGGCCGGCTTCCAGGGCGTCGCCCAGGACACCAAGGACGTCACCACCCTCGGCCGCGGCGGTTCCGACACCACTGCCGTCGCACTTGCTGCAGCGCTCAAGGCCTCCGTCTGCGAGATCTATACCGACGTCGATGGAGTGTTCAGCGCTGATCCGCGCGTAGTGCCGGCAGCTCGCCAGGTTCCGTTCATCACCTACGAGGAGATGCTCGAACTCGCTGCGGTCGGCGCCAAGGTGCTTCACCTGCGCTGCGTCGAGTATGCCCGCCGTTTTGATCTCCCCATCCACGTTCGCTCGTCGTTCTCGCATCGCGAGGGCACTCTCGTGATGTCACCTGCAGCCATCGCGGCTGCAATTGCCGAAGGAAAAGCCATGGAACAACCGATCATCTCCGGTGTCGCTGCTGACGTGAACGATGCCAAGATCACCGTGGTCGGAGTTCCCGACAAGCCCGGCCAGGCCGCTGCCATCTTCGGTGCGCTCGCCGATGCCGGCGTCAACATCGACATGATCGTGCAGAACGTCTCCGCCGCCTCGACGGGCCGCACTGACGTCACGTTCACGACGCCGTCCGGCTCCGCGAAGAAGGCTCTCGCGGCCATTGAGTCCAAGCGCG
>CALFIA010000303.1 GCA_937876275.1 uncultured Actinomycetes bacterium
AGGCGTATGACGAAGCAGTGCGCGAGCACAAGGTGATTCCGGTCGGCCAGCCGACCGTTGATGTCACGGCGATCGAGGATGGCAAGCACCTGGCCTTCACCGCCGAGGTTGACGTGCGTCCCGAGTTTGATCTTCCCGACTTCTCCTCGCTGCGCGTCGAGGTCGGCAATGCCGTTCCCAATGACGACGACGTTGCTGCTCAGGTTGACTCGCTGCGTTCGCGCTTCGCGACTCTCAAGGATGTCGAGCGCGCTGCCGTTGACGGTGACGTTCTCCTGGTCGACATCGCCGGTGCCACCCCTGAAGGTGACGCGGTCGACGATCTCATCGGAAACGCACTTTCCTACGAGCTCGGCACCGAGGGCATGCTTCCCGGATTCGACGAGGCCGTGCGCGGCGCGAAAGCCGGCGAGAGCCGTTCCTTCGAGTTCACTCCGCAGAACGGTGACTGGACCGGCATCCCGCTGACTGTCAACGTGACAGTCTCCGGCGTGCGCGAGCGCGAGCTGCCCGAGCTCAATGATGACTTCGCGCAGATGGCTTCGGAGTTCGACACCGTCGCCGAACTGCAGGACGACGTCAAGACCCGCCTCGTGCGCCTCAAGCGACTCGAGCAGGGTGCCGAGGCACGCAACAAGGTGCACGAGGTTCTCGTTGAGTCCCTCGATATCCCGCTGCCCGAAGGCGTCATCACTGCTGAGGTCGAGGCTCACTTCGAAGATGGCCATGACAGTGGCGAGGAGCACCGCGTGGAGGTTGAGCAGCAGGCACGCGAGGCACTCAAGAGCCAGTTCATCCTCGACAAGATCGCCGAGCAGGAGGAAGTCTCCGTTGGCGAGTCCGAGCTCTCGGCATGGCTCGTGCAGCAGGCCCCCCGTTACGGCATGAGCCCTGATCAGTTCGCCCAGGCGCTCGTTGAGGCCGGCCAGGTTCCGATGGCAATCCAGGACATTCGTCGTGCCAAGGCACTCGCGGTCGTTCTCGAGACGGCCACGGTCGTCGACGCCGACGGCAATGCGGTCGATCTCAAGGCACTCGATGCCGAGCTCAATGGAGCACTTGCCTCCGAGTAAGTGATCGTGAATTCGTGAAAGGGGCGGTGGGCAACCACCGCCCCTTTCTCATGCGTATTTGGCCTGAGGCGAACACGCCTCGGCGCGGGAAGTCATTCGGGGCTCACCGCGTTAGGGTCTAGTGACGGCCAACAGGGAAGTACAGGAGGCACGGTGAGCGACATCTACGTTCCGCAGCTGCGAGGTGCCAGCGGCATGTCCGGTTTCGGCGACATGCTCGATGAGCGACTTCTTCGCGAGCGCATCATCTGGCTCGAGGGTCCGGTGATGGATGAGAACTCCAACCGCATCGCCAAGCAGCTTCAGGTGCTCGCCGCGGAGGATCCCGAAAAGGACATCACCCTCTACATCAATTCACCGGGCGGCTCGATCAGTGCCGGCATGGTGGTCTACGACACCATGCAGCTCATTCCCAATGAGGTCGCGACTGTGGCCATGGGCCTTGCCGCATCGATGGGCCAGTTCCTGCTCGTCGCAGGAGCACCGGGCAAGCGCTTCGCCACCCCGAACACGCGCATCATGATGCATCAGCCGTCCGGTGGCCTTGGCGGTACCGCAAGCGACATCAAGATCCAGGCCGAGCAGATGCTCTTCATCAAGAAGCGCATGGCGCTTCTGATCGCCGAGCACTCCGGCCAGACCATCGAGCAGATCGAGAAGGATTCCGATCGCGATCGCTGGTTCGATGCAGACGAGGCCAAGGAATACGGCCTCATTGACCACGTGTACTCGACTTCGGCTGACGCGCCCAGCGCAACGGCTCGCAAGGGCAAGGGAGAGACCAAGTGATGAACCCGATGAGCATGCTCGATCCGGTC
>CALFIA010000304.1 GCA_937876275.1 uncultured Actinomycetes bacterium
TATCATGCCATTTGCCATGCTGCTGCTGTCCGAACCTCGGGGTGCCAACTTGTGGCTGGGCCAGCTCGGAGCGCGCAACGTGGCGCGCGACATCGATCGTCTGCGCGCCGCACTCGGCGACGACCAGCTCCACTATCTCGGCTACTCGTACGGCACCTACCTCGGTGCTCTTTACGCCCACGATTTCCCCGACAACGTCGGGCGATTCGTTCTTGATGGCGCCGTCGATCCGAGCATGGACTCGATGCAGATCTCCGAAGGTCAGTCGAAGGCCTTCCAGGTCGCGATGACTCGCTTTGCCCGCAACTGCTCCCGACTCGCGTCGTGCCCGTACTCGGGAGGCTCGGCCAAGGTCCTCGCGGGGATTAACGCACTGCTCGCGCGTCTCGACAAGCATCCGATGCGCACCGAGAAGCGTGAGACTCTCACGCAGTCTCAAGCCCTGAGCGCACTGTTCTGGGGCATGTACTCCCGCGACTACTGGCCCAACCTTCGAGACGCCCTCAGCGAGGCTTCTCGAGGTAACGGCACCTACATGCTGATGCTCGCCGACCTGAGCGCCGATCGCACCGGACCGAATACCTATGCGAGCAACCAGAATTCGGCCTTCTACGCGATTAGCTGCTGGGATTCGCCCGCCTCGCCCGATGCAGCCGGCCTTGCCACGGCAGCACGCGCCTGGTCGTCGAATGCACCGGTGCCGGAGATGGCTCGCGCTCTCGCCTGGGGAAATGCTCCGTGTTCCACTTGGTTCGGACATTCCGCGCTTGCACCCGCACCGGCATCGTCATCCACGCAGGCTCCGATTCTTGTCGTGGGCACGACGTTCGACCCCGCGACTCCGTATCCGTGGGCGGTGTCACTGGCGGATCAGCTGAGCACGGCTCGACTTCTCACCTATGTGGGTGACGGGCACACGGCCTACGGCAACGGCAATCGGTGCATTGACTCAGCAGTCAATGACTTCTTCGTGACCGGTGCTGTACCAGCACGCGGCACACGCTGCACCTAAGAGCCCACACAGTCAGTCGCTCAGGCGTCCTTGCGCTCATCATCATCACGCAGACCATTGAGGAACTCCTCGACCTGCGCGGCAATCTCATCGCCGGTCGGCATCTCGCCATCAGGTGCGAGCTCGGATAGGCCGGCTGCCATCGCGGCACCTGCTGCTAGCTGGTCGTACTGGACCTCCAGAGTCGACACGATCACCCCGAACTCTTCATTGCCCTCGAGCTGATTGGCGACTTCGCGATCAGCGGCGTCAGCAGCCTCCTGCAACCCAGCACTCGACAGAGCCAGCCCGGTCACAGATGCAACGCCTTCGATGAGCGCCTGAGCCCCGCGGGGGTACTCGAATTGCACGAGGTAATGCGGCACCTGAGCCGTGACGCCCATGGACGGCACGCCCTGCTCCCCCAGGCTGAGTTCCAGCATTGCGCCGACATGACCGGGTACCTCGATCTCGCCGATGACGGACGTGAAACCCGCTACGAGCGAGGGCTCACTGCCGTGGATGGTGAGTCCGAGCGGACGCGTGTGCGGGGCCGGCCACGGAATTGCCGAGAGGCCGACAGCAAGCCTCACCTCGAAACGGTCGACGATGCCCTGGACTGCCGCGATGAAGCGCTGCCACTGGTAGTCAGGCTCAGGGCCGACCAGCAGGAGAAAGCGCGCACCGGTGGGATCGGTCACTTCATGCAGAGAGATCTGCGGAATGTCGACCGAAGCGAAGTGATCGACGACGTATGACATACGCGGGCGACGCGCACGATAGTCGAGCACTTCTTCCACATCGAAGGTGGCGATCAGATGCTGGTCACAGGATTCAAGAATGTGATCGGCGGCAATACGCACGCCATTACCGGCATCGACAAAGCCCGAGAAGGCATGCAGGAGCACTGGCGGCGTATCGAATTCGACATCGCGATGCCAGGTGTAGAGCTCTTCAGGATTCCGCATGGCCTTCCCTGTAGTTGGTACCCAATTGTCTCAACCTCCGGCCACGCAGATTGCTTCCGCGCGTTCGCTTCTAGCGGAGTTTCGAGGTCTTCAGGAAGCCCAGGAAGGCCTGGGAGACCTCCGGGCCGGTGAGGAAGGCCTGGCGAGCCGAGGGGTCCATGGTGAGGGCGTACTCGCACACCCTGGACCAGGCCATGCCCACCGCCTTCGTGAGGCTTCCGGCGACGGTTGCCGAGATCGCAGAGCCTGCGATCGCGCCGCCCGGGAGCAACTTGAGCAGGCTCGTGACGGCATAGCGACCCGCCATCGTGGCGCCGCCGGTCAAGATCACAGATCCGGCAGTTGCCATGGCCCGCGAAGTGCTGGGCGGCAGGCCGTAGGCCGCCGTAATGCGAGCGATCATCGTCACCTGGTTGGGCACCAGCAGCGCAGCGTCAGCGAACGGAATCGGGGTTGCGCCGATACCAGCGGCGACGGCTACCGCCTGGTTGATGATCCGCGCCACCTCTTTTTTTTTACGATCCACATCAACGACCTGCGCGGCGGTCAGCGCCCGTTCGGCCACCTCAGGTACCACGGCATACGTGGCATCCAGGAGTTGCTGGAGGCCGAACACCGGATCGCCGTGGAAGCTATCTGCAAGGGCATTCGTCAGCACGACCGTGCCGCTCGGTGCGATGGGCAGGTCCAAGCCATCGACGTACCGGGCGAATTCCAGCGCTTCAGGATGCACCACTCCGTCACGGGTAGGCACCTGGGTCAGCACCACGATCACGGGGAGTCCGAGCGACTCAAGGGCTCGGACGAAATCTTCCTGAGCTCGCTCGAAACGACGATCGGACCAACGCACGCAGTACCAGATCGCGTGTATGCCGAGCCCGGGATCGCGCTGCTCTGCCACGAGCCGACGCAGGCCATCGAGGATCACATTTCCGGCCGTGCCTGTCTCGAAGCCTTCGGAGTCGTAGACGCCGAGGAAGCCATCGGGGTGCCGGTAATAGACCAGACCCTTGGTGACCGGGCGCCCCACACCGGTGATCGCGACATCGCGACCGAAGATCGCATTGACCAGGGTGGACTTTCCTGCGCCCGTCTTGCCGAATACGGCGAGGTTGAAGCAACCCAGCGAGGCGAAGGCCTCCGCAAGCTTGGCCTCGAACATGCCCTCGAGCTCGGGACGGCCGAGATCGTGAACCCCCGCGGCCGGATCTCGTTCACGGTCACCGCCAGCCGGCGAAATGGTCATGGTTCACCGTACCCCGCGTTTTCGACGAACCGTGCCAGTCGGGTTACCGTGGTGACATGGCTTCGGGGATCGGCGGGCGCGCACTGCGCTCGCTGCTCGCTCTCGCACTCGTGGCCGCGATCGTGGCAGGCGGCTTGTGGTGGGCAATGGGGGTTGCGCGCCAAAAAGGCATGCTGGGCCCGATCGTGGTGCCTCAGGAATATCGCGCCCTGCTCCTCGAAGCCGCTGATACCTGCCCGAAGATTCCGGTAGAGATCCTGGCCGCCCAGATTGCGGCCGAGAGCGGTTGGGATTCCAAGGCTCGAAGTGGAGCCGGGGCTCAGGGCATTGCCCAGTTCATGCCCGAGGTGTGGCGTCAGTACGGCGTCGACGCCAATAACGACGGTAAGAGAAGTGTCTGGGATCCCGTCGACGCGATTCACTCCGCTGCTCACCTGAACTGCGTCAATCGAGCCCTCGTCAAGGGAGCCTCCGGCAACCGACTGGAGAACACACTCGCTGCCTACAACGCCGGCTACGGTGCCGTACTGAAGTACGACGGTGTCCCGCCCTTCCCGGAGACCCAGGCCTACGTGAAGCGCATCCTCGCTGACGCCAAGGAGATCCGGCTCGGTTGAGCCGACCCCTTAGACGGTATCGAGGGGATCGATCGCGTCTACTGATTCCTTCGTGATCACCGGAGCTGCCGGCTTCGACGCCGAGCTCAGGATCTGGCCGACAATCGCCTCGGGATCTCCGCCTCCACTGAGGCCCCAAGTCTTCACCTCGCGCAACACGGCTTCGCGCGCGCGGGCCACCTGCTCGGAGACCACGCGCTTTTGCGCCCAGACAAGTTCGCGTTCACGCAGCGCACGTTCGATCGAGAGCAGCTGCTCTGCCGTGACGGGCAGGTCGTATGCAGCCGAGACAAAGCGTGCGATGTCCTCGCGGTAGTCGTGACCGCGGCGACCGAACTTTCCAGGAACGACCTCCATTGCGTTGATGAGGTCGACGCCGGTAAGCACGAAGGTCGTGCCTGGGCGCCAGCTGCTCGACTTCGGCACGCGCGGCGGGCGCTGGGCCTCCGGGCCAAGCCACCAGGGCTGGCGCATGAGCAGATTGGTGCCGAACTTCGGGATCGGATCATCGAAGTGACTGATCAGAATGTGCCGAGCCTTCGCGCGCGAGGCATCGTCCATTTCCAGGTATTCACCGAAATTATCGACCTCGATCATCGTGTGGTTCGGGTCGATCTTGTCAGGATCAAGGCGCCACGCCTTCGCGAAGTCAGTAGCTGAGGGAGTGCCGAGGAATATCGAGGAATGCACGAAGTCGCGGTCGATGGCCTCGACGGTGCGATGACGCCAGATGTCTTGCATGGTGAGGGCGCCAAGACTTTCGCCGAAAAGCACGAACTTCGGACGTTTGCTCTCCGGAATGCCGCGCATGTATCCGACCATGGCGTGCATGAGCGCACGGTTCTGCTCGATTGCCAGACCGGTGCGGGTCAACGACATCGACGAGGGCAGCATCGAGTACTGCATCGTGCTGATCGCACAATCACCGAGGGTCATGTATTCAAGTGCCTCAGCGAATACGTAGTTGATGTAGCCGGATCCGGTCGGAGAGGAGAAGGCGAGTACCTGGCGTTCGAAGGCTCCGGCCCGAATCATTTCGTCCATCAAGATGTCGACGCGGTCCTCGAGCTCAGCTGCAGTATCGAGACCGACGAAGACGCGCACGGGCTCGGCCTTAGCCGGTTCGCCCATCACTGCGGCGATCTCGTCGCCGGTCAGTGCCATATTGGTGAAGCGACGCCCCTCTCTCGACAGTGTGTCGAAAGGGACGAGGCTGCCCGGGCCGCCGGAGACGTAAGGGCTTGTCGGCGGTGAGTCGTACGCAGGCTCGATCGCCGCGCCGCCTTGCTCCACGCGCCGGACTGCGTACTCGTAACCGGCGAAGATTGCTCCACCTAGAAGACCCAGGGCAACCGCATGCCCGATGGGATTCGAGACCGAGTCATAGGACGGGGCGATTTTCTTGAGTCCGTTCGAAACGCCACGTGCGATGAGGCCTTCGCCCGCCTGGAGGCCGAGCACACCAGCGCCCACTCCAAGGGCAATCAACGTGGAGTTGCGAGTCGACACATTGGCGATGGTCGTATCGCCAAGCTCGGCGGCGCGCTTGTGCACCCGATGGATCTCGTAGGCAGATACGGCCGTACCGGCAGGCAGTGCAAGAGGCACACGCTTGAGCCAAGCGGAGCCTGGCCTTGCCTCGGAGATGATGTCGATGGTTCCGATCACGGCCGAGAGTCCGGCACCCAGGGCCGCGACCCGCGACGTGCGGTTCGCCGCAACACGGAGCAGGCCGCGGCGTGGACGCTCATCCTCACGCGGAGGGATCGCCCGAGCAACGCCTTCCGCTGCTGCGCCGATGAGCGCGTTCGTGCCGACCGTGAAGGCCAGACGTGCCGCAGCCGAACCCGAGTTCGTACGCCCGCGGGCAATCGTGCGTCCGAGGGACTCGAGTACCGACTGAGTCGCGGTGACGGCAGAGAGCGTGGTGGCCGAGATCAGGCCGGTCGCGATCGCCTGATCGATGGTGCGACGAGGCTGGAGCCCGGGCTCGAAGGACGGCCCCACCGAGGCGGCCGCGGCGAAGAGTGCCGCGCGTTCAGCCAGGGAGAGATCAGGGCCGAGGCGGCCGATTAGGGTGTTCAGCAGTCCACGAGTGCTCTCGGTCATAGGCGCCATCCTGCCATCTGGAGGCTGCCGCGTCTGACCCTCCCGAATCTGCCGTTAGCCCATCCAGCGCACGTGCAGAGTGCTCCCTGAGGCCGACGGCACGACATCGATCCGCTCCGGGATCGCGCGCTTCATCTCGGTCACGTGACTGATGACCCCTACGGAGCGTCCATCGGCCCTCAGCCGGAGCAACTCAGCCATCACATCGCCGAGTCGTTCGACGTCGAGGGCGCCGAACCCTTCGTCAATGAAGAGCATGCCGATCTCGACTCCCCCGGCGTGAGCCCGAACCGAGTCGGCTAGGCCAAGTGCCAGCGCAAGGGAGGCACAAAAGCTCTCACCCCCGGAAAGCGTGGTGGTGCGGCGCTCAGAATCGGTTCGCAGGTCACGGACCTTCAGGCCGAGCCCGAGATCGGTGCGACGACCACCGGTTCGCTCCTGGGTGGTGACGAGCCGGAAATGACCGCCCAGCATCGAGGAGAGCCGCACATTCGCGGCTTCGACTACTTCGTCGAAGGCGCGCTGCACGACGTAGGCACTCAGGGACTGGCTTCCGGTTCCATTGAGAGCCTGAGCAAGGCGAATGATTGCTGCAGAGTCTCGAACAATGGACTCGTGCGCCGATTGCGCCTCATCGAGACTTGCGCAGAGGTCCGTCACGACCTCGAGCAGTTTCGCTGCAGCGGTCGATACTGCGGTGGCCCGCCGGGCGGCGGCACTCGCTTTCTCACGAGCGAGCTGTGCGGCTGCCAGTTCGGTCTGATCGAAGATCACGTCGTTGGTTCCCGCGGCCAGGGAACTCACATGAGACTGCGCCTGTATGCAGAGGGCAAGCGCCTCGCGCAGCCCGACGAGTCCGTCACGTCGAGCTCGGGTGACCGCCGATTTCTCGACGACACTGGAGTACTCGCCACGAGCGATCACCACACGTGCTTGATCTGCCTCGATGCGTGAAACGAGATCAGCGTGCGTGCTGTCTGCACCGGCGATCTCTGTTCGCACCTCCTCGATCCGGACACCCATGCCGGCCATGGCCTCAATATCGGCCTGAAGAGCATCAAGCATGGAGACACGGCTCTCTCGCACGACCTCACCCACCGTGGCGGTTTCAGGCATCGCCGACTCAATGACCGCGACTCTCGTGCGTAGGGCTTCGAGCTCTGCGCGCTGTGAGTCGAGAATCTCCGCCTGCTGCTCTATGACTTCCGCGCTCACATGATCGGGGTGCACGGCCGCGGGCGAAGGATGCGCAGTCGAACCGCAGACCGGGCACGGAGTTCCCTCGGCAAGCCCGAGCGCCAATTCACCAGACAGGCCGAGTGAGCGTGCCGTACGAAGTTCGCCCACGCGTTGCTCTTGCGCGTTCAGGTGCTCTTCCGCTGAACGCACCTCTTCACGCAGACCGGCAACGCGCGCAGCCATTCGGGCCGGGATTGCCTTGTCACGCTCATCTTCGAGGGCGCGCAGCGAGGCACTGAGATGCTGCCGGCGTTCAACTGTCGCCGCGGCCTGTTGTTCCAAGGTAGGAAGAGAGGCCTCCACCGCTGCCTCGGCAGCACAAGTCTCTAGCTCGCGCTCCACGCGTGCGATTTCCGTATCGAGCGCTTCGGCCTCACCCGCGAACGCCAGCGACTGTCGAAGTTCGGCAACCTCGCGCTCGATCGCCTCCAGTCGGCTTCGAGCCGCCGCCTCTGCGCCGGCCGCCTGCTCGGAAGCGACCAGCGTGTCCATGCGTGCGGTCGCCGCGGATAGGGCTTCGTCACACGCGACTGTCAGCGCAGCGGCTGCCGCTATTCGCTCATTGAGATGCGCGAGAAGATCTTCGCGTTCACTGGGCCAGCGCTCGAGCTCATGCTCCTGGGCAATGGACAATGAGCTGCCTTCGAGCTGTCCGCGAAGCAGATCTCGCGCACTGGTGAGTTCTAGCCACGACTGGTCACGTGCTCGCATCGCCGCGCGTCTCTCGTCGTCGAAAGCCGACTGAATTCGGCTATAGACCTCGGTGGCGAAGATGCGTTCGAGGATCGGAAGTCGGTCAGCGCTCTCCGATCGCAGGAAGGTCGCGAACTCACCTTGTGGGAGCACCACGGTTTGAAGGAACTGCCCACGGGTGAGGCCCACAGCCCTGGTGATCTCGGTGTCAGCCTCGGCGTGACGCACGCTCAGTGGCTCCCAGGTCTGCTCACCGATGAATCTCCACACCTGGACGGTTGCGGACTCCGCAGTAGTGCCCGCGCCGCGCTTCTTCGCACGCTCGTACGCAGGTGTGCGGCGAACTCGGAAACGGCCAGACGTGGTGGAGAAATCAACCTCTGAGAAGGATTCCACGTCGGGTGACGCGAACGCTGATCGCAGACGTTCCTTGTCCGAGGCCGCGCCTGCCACATCACCGTAGAGCGCAAAGACGATGGCATCAATGACGGTCGATTTGCCCGAGCCAGTGGGTCCGTCAATCAGAAAGAGGGCACTTGGTCCGAGGCCATCGAAATCAATGACCTGTTCACCGGCAAAAGGCCCGAGGGCCGCGAATCGAAGCGAGTGGATTCTCATCGTGGCTCACGCACGCGCTCGTACATGGCCCGAACCAGTGCTAGATCCTCGTCATCGTCGACGGCTACGCCGGATGACTCCAAGAAGTCTCGGACAACATCGAGCGGATCTCGACCGCGGGCATCTCCACGAGGAGCCTGATGATCCAGCTGTCGGGTGGATGCGAACTCCTTGCGAAGGGCGAAAGGAAACACGGCATCAAGCCGAGCGTGCATGCGTTCGGGATACGCCTCCTCGGTGACGACGAGTTCTACGAAGTGCTCACGTGATTGAGAATGCGAATCCGAGAGGAGGTCAGCGATCGATCCGCGCAGCCTGCTCATTGGGCGAGGCTGGGCGATTGGCACCTGCTCAATCTGAATCTCGGCGTCCGGTGCGCCGATATCGATAACAAGGAACGACTTGTCGTGACTTGCTTCAGAGAAGGAATACCTCAGAAGTGAACCGCTGTACCGAATACCGTCACTCCCGACTCGCTGCGGCCGGTGGAGGTGGCCGAGGGCGACGTAATCGAAGGACGTGCCAAACCGTGCAGCGGGCACAGACTGCACCCCGCCGATCGATAGGTCACGCTCGCTCTCACTGATCTCGGGCGGATCACCGGCCACGACGAAGGCGTGACCGATGGCGATACTCCGCGGATTCCCGCGGGCAGCCTGATCGAGGTTGATGAGCTCGATCGCCCGAGTCATCACGGCGTCGTGACTTCGCTCAAGCGGTTCACCATCAGAAAGATTGTGGCGCACGAGATCGGGATCGAGGAAGGGCAGCGCATACACGAGCAATTCGCCATGAGCATCTGCCAGCACTATCGGGGTGGCCAGTTCATCGTGATCGCCCACGACCCAGACGCCGTCGCGCAGCACACTCGAGTAGGTCGACAGTCGCTCGCCACTGTCGTGATTTCCCGCGATGAGAATCGTCGAGATCGAGGCCTCGTTTAGCCGGGCGACGGCGTCATTGAGAATACGAAGGGCCTCGATGGGTGGAACCGCTCGGTCGAAGACATCGCCCGCGATGACGAAGAGTTCAACACCCCGAGAGATGGCTTCGTCGACCAGAGTCTCGACGGCATCACGCTGCGCGTCGAGGAGTGAATACCCGTGCAGGGTGCGCCCGAGGTGCCAGTCAGACGTATGAAGCAGGCGCATGCCCGCACGCTATCGCGTCAGGCGCCGGCAGAACCGTTGGCGACAGGCACCGGTGCAGGCGTGGTGGTGTCGACCGCGCCGGTGACACTGCGAAGCGCAGACTTCTTCAGCCACTTGTCCCACGGAATGTTCCAGAGTCCACCGGGGCCATTGCCAGGCTCGACAGTCGCTCCACCGGTGTTGGTGTAGATCGCGACATCACCGGGGATCGTCTTATCGAAGATCCACTTGGCATCCTCGGTGCGCATGTTGGTGCAGCCATGCGAGCCATTCCACTTTCCGAGTCGGCCCAGTGCCCACGGTGCCGAGTGCATGAACTCACCCGTCGGAGTCAGGCGGGTATTCCAGGGAATGTCCTTGAGCTCATAGAAGTCAGGATTCGTGGTGTCGTCAGCTGTCGTGAGATCCAAGGACACGCTGGTGTAGGTGTGCTTGGGCTCCTTGCGGGTGCTGATCACCTTGACGCCGTTGCGTGATTCCCATTCCTTCTGACCCAAGGAGACAGGGAAGGTCTTCACCTTCTTGTCGTTGAGGTAGACCTTCATCATGTGGGTCTTGCCATCAACGCGGATGATCATGCGGCGCGAGGTGGAGAAGGTGTAAGTCGTCTCCAGGCTCGGCGAGCCGACCACATAGGTCGAGCCAGTCTTGCCGAGCACGGCCTTGCCGAGGGTCGACACGATGTCGATTCGCGAGTTGCCCGGCCACCACGACTTCGGCCGGAACATCACGGTGCGGTCATCGAGCCAGCCCCAGGAGCCCGGCACGGCGTAGGTGCGGCCGAACATGTCTGTTGCCTTGACCGTCAGATGACGTTCAACCACCGCCTTGCTCGGAATGGCTCGGTTGAAGGTGAGCTGCGGCAGGGTGCCGACGCCGAGAGCATCAGTGGTCGTGGAGGAAAGACCGAGGTTGTTGCCAGCCGGATCGAAGACGGCGGTCGCCCACACGTGCGGCTTGGGCAGTGTTGCCGGCTTGTCGGGGTCGGGGCCGGCAGGCGCCACCGGGGTACCGACAACCGCTGCACTGGGTGCGCCCGGGCCGGCGGCATTGACCGCGCGGATCTGGACCGAGTACGGGGTGCCATTGGAGAGATTGATGAGAGTGCACGTGCCCGCGGCGTCAGAACAGGTAGGCCAGTTGGCACCACCGTCGACTGATGCCTGGTACGAGGTGATGGCACTTCCGCCATTGGATACCGGCAGGGAGTAGGTGACGACCAGGGTTCCGGTGGCGGTCGGGGTCACCGCGCTGATCGTGGGGGCATCGGGGTAGGGAGCCACAGCTTGGGCCGGGGCGGCCAGTACAGCCCCGGACAGGGCAACGGCGAGGGCGGCACCCACGACCACACGAAACTTCACTGAAATCCCCACGTACGTTCCACGGCTAGGCCGACTACCTCACTACTGTACGTCGGCTTTTCGTGGGAGCAAAAACCGCCCGAAGGAGCCTCGCCGCCGACGATTTTCCTAGAGCTGGATCCAGGTCGATTTCATGTCCATGAACTTGTCCAGGGCGTGCAGGCTCTTGTCCCGGCCGAAGCCGGACATCTTCACCCCGCCGAAGGGGAAGGTCATATCGCCCTCCTCGTAGCAGTTCACCCAGCACACGCCCACCTTCAGAGCCCGGGAGACTCGATGGGCCCGAGAGAGGTCGTTGGTCCAGACGCCCGAGGCCAGGCCGTAATCGGTGCAGTTGGCGATCCGGATCGCTTCGTCTTCCGTGCTGAAGGTACTGATTGCGAGGACTGGCCCGAATACCTCGTTCTGAGCGATGTAGCCCTCCGGCGACACGCGATCGAAGACCGTGGGCGGGTAGTAACTGCCGCCGGTTTCGACCAGGGCAGGGGCGCCGCCGACAATGAGGCGCGAGCCTTCGCCCTTCGCTTGCTTCACCATGGCGTGCACGCGGCCAAGATGCGTCGCGTTCACGAGTGCACCGGCAGGAGCGCCCGCGGTCAAGGGATTCATCGGCTGCATGGTCTCCGCAATTGCAAGCACCCGCTGGATGACCTCGTCGTGCAAACTTTCATGAACGAGAAGACGCGAGCCGGCCGTACACATCTCGCCTTGATTGAAGAAGATCGACCAGGCAGCGGTATTCGCAGCCTTCTCAACATCGGCGTCGGGGAAGATGATGTTGGCGCTCTTGCCGCCTAGCTCGAGCCACACGCGCTTGAGATTCGACTTCGCCGAGGCTTCCATGATCGACCGACCCACATTGGTCGAGCCGGTGAACGCAAGTACGTCGACATCTCGATGCGCGGCAAGCGCGGCACCCGCATCGGAACCAAGACCATTGACGACATTAAGCACACCCGGTGGAATGCCGGCCTCAAGCGCGAGCCTGGCGAGGAGCAGCGCAGAAAGCGGTGACTGCTCAGCGGGCTTGAGTACGACCGAGCATCCGGCCGCGAGCGCCGGTCCGAGTTTCCAGGCAGCCATCACCAGCGGGAAGTTCCAGGGCACGATGGCGCCGACGACCCCAGCCGGCTCGCGGGTGATCAGGGCGAGCGAATTCGGCTCCGTGTGCGGGATCTCGTCAAGAATCTTGTCGATGGCCTCGCCATTCCAGCGAATGGTGTTCGCGACTGAACGCAGGTCGATGGTCCACGACTCATGCGCAGGCTTGCCCATCTCGAGGGTCTGCAGGACTGCAAGTTCCTCGCGATGTGCGGCGACGAGATCGGCCCACGCGATGAGCACTGCCTTGCGTGCCGCAGGCGCGGTGCGAGACCAACGACCGTCGTCGAACGCTGCACGGCCATTAACCACTGCGCGATCGATATCGACTGCGGTGCCCAAGGCAATGGATCGAATGACCGAACCGTCGATGGGGCTGACGACATCGAGACGCTTGCCTTCGAGTCCCGGCACCCATTGCCCGTCGATGAGCAGCTCAGTGGGGGTGTCGAGGCGTCCGGCCAGTGTGGCCCAGTCGGTCAGTGCGCCATTGGTGGTCATATGCCCTCCAGATCCGTGTGCAGGAAGGCTACACCGCGGAGTGCAGTCGTTCGCTGCCTAACGATTAAGTCGTCGAGTGGCGCGAACTTGGATCAGACAGGCCAGCGCACCCGCGACGATCGCCACGATGATGGTCGACGGCCAGGCGCCCACGACATGCGCGAACGGGTGGGAGATCACGAAGGCCACGAAGTAGATGAGCACTCCAAGCAAGGCCGGCGCCACGCCAAAGGTGCGCCACCATTGCCACGCGCACCACGCCCCACCAATGACGAGGACGACTCCCCCGAGCCAGACCACGCCCGTCGCCCGAGCCGCCGTGAATCCGATGATCAAGGTGGCCGAGGCGACGAGCGGAATCCGAAAGCGCATGCGTGCAGGCTAACTGGCCACGCGAGCGGCGTGCACCTCAGCATCCTTGACGACTACCTCGAGTGCAGTGACAGTCGAAGTCAGCTGGCCATCCCAGTGACCGGCACGAACGCACCACATCACGGAATCTTGTGACTCGACCAACGCGTCGCGCATTCCCTTCGGGCCGTTCACGCCAAGACGGCCGAGTACGCGCTCGGCTGCGGCGACCCAGGTGTGAGCGACCTGCAGGTGCGAAATCTCCTTGGTGAAATCACGCACCATGGAGGCCGCGTGCGGCACATCGGGAGAGATGTCATGGAGTCGGTGTTGAACCTGGTCGATCGCATCGAGGAAATCGATGCGCATGGCCTCGTGGACGGCGGATCTACGCACGTCATGAATGAGGTCTTCGCACATCGTCTTGGCGGCTGCTTTTGCCGCGAAGAGGCGGTCGGACGAACGGTGGGGAACTTTCTTGGCTGCGGTGCGGCTCAGACGGCTCGGACCTGTGGACTGCTGTGACATGTTGCGCTCCTTCACGCTGAGTGATGAGAACGAATCACGGCCAGGTGGACCTGGTCATTTCCTGTTCTACTCCCCTTTTCGGTTCAGCGCTGCCTAACTCGCCAAGGATGTGAAGGTCTGACTTAGCCCGAACACGCTCGATGCCCCCTGCCGCATGGCAGGGGGCATCGACGTATGTACCGAGGCGGCTGGGGCTACTTGCCCACCATGTTCGATGCCGCCAGATTCTTGCGCGTCTTCGCGCTCACTGCGTAGAAGATGATGCCGAGCAGCACGAAGGCCACCAACGGAATCAGCTCAGTCAGCATGTACTTCCACTTCTCCGCTTCCTCCCAGCCATCGGGGCGGAAGTCATCGCCGAACCAGCCCGCACCAAGACCAGGGAACAGCAGTTCGATCGTGGCGAACAGGATCCAGCCGGTGAGCAGGATCGACAGGAACGGTGCCCACGGAGCGCGGTATGGGCGCGGGTGATCAGGATGAGTAACGCGCAGGCGCCACAGGGCCGGGAACACCGCGAGGTAGGAGATGAGCGTGGTCGACACTGCGATGCTGAGGATCACCAGGAAGTACTTCGCTGAATCTCCGCTGCTGATCTGACGTGCCGCAATCAGCACGGCGGTAGCCAGGATGCCTGACAGAACGTTCACGCGCACCGGGGTGCCGTGCTTCTCGGAGATCTTGCCAAGCCAGCGCGGGGCAGCGCCGTCATAGCCCGACACTGCGAGCGCGCGGTCGGAACCCATGATCCAGGCAACACCACTGGAGAGCAGGCACAGGATGAACAGGACTGCCGAGGCGATACCGAAGATCGCGCCCAGGCCCGAGAGCGTCGAGGTGCCGTCAGCCGCGATCTCGCCGCCGTACACGGTGAACACTGACTTCATGGCGTCGATGAAGCCACCGAGACCCGATACTTGGTCAGCGGGCAGGATCACGATGACGCACAGCACCGGGATGCTGTACATCAAAATCGCGACGATTGCCGAGCGCCCGATAGAGAAGGGC
>CALFIA010000305.1 GCA_937876275.1 uncultured Actinomycetes bacterium
GCTGCAGTCGCAACTTCCGAATCTCGAGAAGAATGTCAATGACCTACTCGCCCAAGTCAAGACCAATTCAGCAGGTACTACGCCGTAGGAATCCAGGTACGTGCTACGCGAGCACCGTCGCCCGAGCCGACGCTGGCCACGAGTGTCTGACGTACGATCGACACCGCCTGGTTGAAGTCATCGGGCACGCCCGCTAGCCGAGTGAGTGCTGCGACGGCGAGATCCCAGCGCACCTGAACAGTCAGAAGTTGAGTGTCGCCAATGGCGAGGGCCGATTCGACAGGGTACGCCTCGAGGGTCAGCATGTCGGCTTCATAGGCCGCCGAGATCGCGGCGGCAATATCACCGCGAACGCGACTGGCGAGAGCATCGCGCATCCGTTCCTTGGCGTAAGTGCGCCGCTGCTCGATGAAAGCACCAGCAGGAAGACCGCCGAGTCTCGCCTGACCCCCCTCGTTCAGACGATCAGATGAAGGTGCCTCGAATGAGGCGAGGTGGTCGAGTGGGGTCAATCGCGCACTGATGTCGTCGGCAAGATCCGGATCAACGGCGGCAAGCATTCGTGCTCGCATGTCCTCGATCAGATCACGTGCGGAGCCGAAGGCACCCGACCCCTGGTCGAGGCTCTCGCGGAACGCTCTGGCAAGTCGATCACCGAGGGCGAAGAAAGGGGTCTGCGGCGAGTGGGTGACTACGACAATGCGCTCCCAAGCGACGGCCTGGGCCGTCGCCACATCGGCCGCCCATGTGCACAGGACGGCATTGGCGATATCGCCCTCTGCTGCATAGGTCACCGAGAGCGGCGTCAGAACGTGCACGCGCTGAAGGAGATCGGCATAGATTTCCTCTGCCGAGATGTCATCGTCACGCACTCCGGTCACCCTTGCCTCCGCCACCCAGTCTACGAAGGGGCGGCGAACTGATCTCGAGCATCAGGTGATCGTGATGGTCAGGGTCTGCGCGGCCCTGCTGCCATCCGGCTTGGTCACGATGTACTCGACCACTGTCTGACCTACTGTCGCTGGTGCGACGAACGAGATCTGGCTTCCGACAACGGACACGCTGCCTACGCCCGCCTTGATCACGGCTCCCGAGAGCTTGTTCCCGGCGACATCGTTCGCAAGAACGTTGTAGGTGCGCGTCGTCGAACGGGCTTGAGTTCCGGTATCAACAACAATGCCGGTGAGTGCCACGGGATCTCGGCGGATGCTGGTCTCGGAAAACGCCTTCACCTTCCACGGTTCATTCGAGAGCTCGAGCATGTACGGCGGCGGATCCTCGACCATGTATCGCTGGTCATATTGATAGAACTTTTGATATG
>CALFIA010000306.1 GCA_937876275.1 uncultured Actinomycetes bacterium
GGCGACGAGAATCACGGAGTCGCCGGCCTCGGCCATCTCGCATGCTTCTTCGCTAGTGAGTGCGATGCGGCCAACTGCAGCACCAGGCGATGCGGCAAGGCCGGTGACCAGGACGACCTCATTGCCGGTCAGTCGCGGACGAGGATGCATGAGTTCGAGCACGTGCGCGGGACGAATTGCCTCGACGGCGCTGCGCTCGTCAGTGATGCCTCGAGTTGCGAGATCGACCGCCAGACTCGTCGCCACGCGTGCACTGGTGCGGTTGAGCTCTTCGAGACCGGCGAGTACGAGGCCTTCGGGGCCGTACTCGAAGTCAACGAGAACAACAGTCTTCAGGCGACCTTCGAGCTCAGCGAGAACACCGGTGAGCATGGCGACGCCGCCCGGGAGTTTCGACAGTGGATGGCCGATCGTCGGACGCTCACCACTGACGCGAACTCCATGGCGGAAGCCGCCGGTCGGTGCGAACTGCCCGGTCGACAGATCGCGCGAGATCGCATGACCGTGACCAGCATCGTCGTGATCGGTGATGACGACGGTCTCGAGATGAAGACCGAGCGGAAGATCAGCGGGTAGCTGCTGGGTGCGACGCGCGCGAGCGGCGCGCGGTGAGGTCCAACGTGCGAGCATCGCGGCAGCGGCATCGGCGAGCTGCTGGTTAACGTCAAGCGGGAACTTGTTCTTGCCCTTCTCATTGCTCAGTGCAATAAGCGGCTCGATGCGATGGGCGGGATCATCGAAGTCGAGTCCGAGTGCGGAGATCTCGTCACCGGGAACCTCGAGCGCGAACTCGGCAATGAAGCTGGCGGTCTTCCACCAGGCGACAGCGAGGTCAGCTGCCATCTTCGGGCGAAGACCCTCGGGAATGCGACCGTTCGCCAGGCCAATGGCCACGAGATCCGGCGGCAGGCCAGCAGCGTCCAGCGGTGCACTCGCACTCAGGCGAAGAAGAAGGATGCCGCCATCAGCGGTGGTGGAACCAACCGTGCGGCCGGCGATCGTCTCGAGGAGATTGACGGCAGCCTCGGCGCGATCAGCGGAGACCAGGCCGGGCACGTTGGGCACCGGAATCGTCAGGCCGATAGCCACCGGAAGGCCGAGACCGGCGAGGGTTTCCATCTGCACGCCGCGCGTGCACAAAGAACGCACATCAAGACCGCGCTCGAAACCCTTGCCGAACGGAACGAGTCCGACGTCGTCAATCGGTGAGATGACCACGAACGCGCTATCCGTGGTTTCCGGAGACGAGCTGCTCCTCGAGCGCCTCGTCTTCTTGTCGTGACATGCCGATGGTCAGCAGCAATTCCTGATGAAGGTGCATCCACACCGTGTGGTACGAGTCGATCAGCGGCGAAGCGAGCCAGGCGTTGTCGCCCTCATCGAGCTTCTCGAGCGACTCGGTCAGGCGAGCGCGGTAGCCGGCGAGCGACGGAACATCCTCAGCGAAGCGCTTAAGCAATGGTGCAATCGAATCGTCGATGTCATCGAGACGATCGCGAATCTCGGCGTCGTAGCCCGGATCCGAGTGATCGTTGACGCTTCCATCGGGACGAACTTGCCATGCCGTGCACAGGTCGCGAAGTGCGCGGTTGACGGGCAGGAAGCGGTGGAAGGTCGCCATGATGCGCTCGCGCTCGGGGGCATCGGCGGGAAGGCAGAGAATCTCGCCCACGAAAGCAGTGCCGGCCGGGGTCGGCATCATCATCGGGCCCTTGATCAAGAGCAGCCCTGCCTCCGCGAGTGACTGCTGCTCGGCCGAGGCTTCGCCGCGGGCCATACCCCGAACCACGATGGATACGAGCGCGGTGCGCTCGGCGTCAGAGATGACCACGTCGGACATGCTGCCTCCAGGTAAAGCGAACGTACGTACGGCTGTGTGT
>CALFIA010000307.1 GCA_937876275.1 uncultured Actinomycetes bacterium
AGTATCTGCATTCCGACGTCGACACACTCCGGCGTGTTGAGCTGCTTCGAGAGTTGCGCATGGGCGTCTTCGACGTACTGATCGGCATCAATCTCCTCAGAGAGGGTCTTGACCTGCCCGAAGTGTCACTTGTGGCCATCCTGGACGCCGACAAGGAGGGCTTCCTACGCTCTGAGACAAGCTTGATCCAGACCATTGGGCGCGCTGCGAGAAATGTCTCGGGCCAAGTGCACATGTACGCCGACAAGATCACTCCCTCGATGCGCAACGCACTCGACGAGACCGACCGCCGGAGAGCCAAGCAGGTGGCCTACAACCTCGAACGCGGCCTTGACCCGCAGCCTCTGCGCAAGAAGATCGCAGACATCACCGACCTGCTCGCCCGGGAGGACGCAGACACGGAAAAGTTGCTCTCGGAACGCGATTCCTCTCCGAAAGCCAAGCGTCGTCAGCCGGCAGCCGTATCCGATCTCGTCACGCTGATTGAAGACCTCACTGCGCAGATGCATGCCGCGGCTGCTGAACTCCAATTCGAACTCGCTGCCCGACTACGCGATGAAGTCGGCGATCTCAAGCGTGAGTTACGTGGAATGCAAGAGGCTGTCGGCTCATGACAGTGTCCCCTTGGGCATGGGCAATCACTCTCGTCGCACTAGTAGCCATCATCGTGCTCGATCTCGTCATCGTTGATCGCAAACCCCACGACTTCTCAGCGCGCGAGGCCTCGAGATGGATCATCTTCTACGTCGGCCTGGCCGGCGTCTTTTCCGTGATCATCGCAGTTTCCTATGGCCTGTCCTTTGCCGGTCAGTTCCTGGCTGGCTACATCACCGAGTACTCACTGAGCGTCGACAACCTGTTCGTGTTCCTTGTCATCATGACCAGCTTTGCGGTTCCCACGGCGCTTCAGCATCGGGTGCTCCTCGTCGGAATCGTGATCGCCCTGGTGCTGCGCGGAATCCTCATCGTCATCGGTGCGGAGGTCATTCACCGATTCCAGGGAGTCTTCTTCATCTTCGCTGCTTTCCTGCTCTTCACTGCGTGGAAGGTGTGGTCGGGCGAAAAGGAAGAACTCGACCCCGAGCACAACCGCATGATGCGTCTCATTTCCTCGAGGGTGCCGACCACTCAGGAGTACGACGGCACTCACCTCGTTACTCGAATATCAGGCAAGCGCTACCTCACGCCTCTCGCGATGGTCATGATTGCCATCGGAACCACCGACCTGCTTTTCGCCCTCGACTCGATTCCGGCAGTCTTCGGGATCACGAGCGAGGCATTCCTGGTGTTTGCCGCAAATGCCTTTGCCCTCATGGGGCTCCGCCAGTTGTATTTCTTGATTCGCGACTTGATCACGAGACTGCGCTACTTGAGCAAGGGCATCGCCCTGATCCTTGTCTTCATTGCTATCAAGCTGCTTCTCGAGGCGTGTCATTCCGTGCTCGGATGGAGCGTGCCTGTGGTGCCAGTCTGGCTCTCACTCGTCGTCATCGTCGCCATACTTGCCGTCACGACCCTAATGAGCCTTCGACAGGACAAGGGTTCACCAGCGACGTGAGCGCCACTCGTCGAGCTGGGGTCGCTCGGCACCGATGGTCGTGTCATGACCATGACCTGGATACACCCAGGTTTCATCCGCCAGGGAGAAGAACTCGCTGACGACACCTTCGTAGAGCGAGTCGAATTCCCCGTCGCTGAGGGTCCGGCCAATCCCGCCGGGGAAAAGGCAGTCGCCGGTGAAAAGGTGCCCATGCCCGTCGGGGTCGTCGTACAGAACACTGATAGACCCTTCAGTGTGACCGGCGAGCTCAAAGACCCTGAGCGTCACCTCGCCGAACGTGAACGTCGATCCACCCTGCAAGGCCACGTCGGTAGGCACGGCGATCTCGCCGCTATCAATAGCTCCCGCCATGGTTCGTGCACCCGTGGCGTTCACGACCTCGCCGAGGGCCTGCCAATGATCGGCATGCCGATGTGTCGTGAGCACGTAGTCCAAGGACCCGTCACCGATGAGTGCGAGCAGGCGGTCAGGCTCGGCGGCAGCATCGATCATGAGTGAGGCTCCGGTAGCCGCGCAACGAAGCAGGTAGGCGTTGTTGTCGTACGGCCCCACCGCAATCTTGCTGATCACCAGCCCCGGGAGTTCCCGGACATCGGCCGGACCAGCGACCTGAACTCGTCCGTTATACATTCATCCTCCACAGGCCATTGATCAGGAAAGAGCAGCGTGAGCGACCAGCTGGTTGTCAGAGGTGCCCGCGAGCACAACCTTAAGGACGTCTCCCTGGAGTTGCCTCGGGATGCCCTGATCGTCTTCACCGGCCTCTCCGGTTCCGGAAAGTCCAGCCTCGCCTTCGACACGATCTTTGCCGAGGGACAACGCAGGTACGTCGAGAGCCTTTCGGCTTACGCCCGCCAGTTCCTAGGTCAAATGGACAAGCCCGACGTCGACTTCATCGAGGGCCTCTCACCCGCCGTCTCGATTGACCAAAAGTCGACGTCACGCAACCCTCGATCAACCGTGGGCACCATCACGGAGGTCTATGACTATCTGCGACTGCTCTATGCCCGCATCGGCAAGCCGCATTGCCCCGTGTGCGGATCTCTCATCAGCAGGCAGACCCCCCAGCAGATCGTCGATCAGGTACTCGACCTGGAGGAGGGAACTAGATTCCAGGTTCTAGCCCCGGTAATTCGCGAGCGCAAGGGGGAGTACGCCGAACTCTTCCGTCAACTGACTGCGCAGGGATATTCCCGGGCGCGCGTCGACGGAGTTGTCTACGGCCTCGACGAGGTGCCCACCATGAAGAAGCAGGAAAAGCACACCATCGAGGTCGTCATCGATCGACTCGCAGTCAAGGCTTCCGCCCGACGTCGACTCACTGATTCAGTTGAAACCGCCCTCAAGCTGGCCAACGGACTCGTGATCCTCGAGTTCGTCGACCTCGACGAAAATGACTCGAATCGCGAGCGCACATTCAGCGAACACCTCGCGTGCGCCAAGGACGGGCTCTCATTCGAGGAGCTCGAGCCACGCTCCTTCTCCTTCAATTCACCCTTCGGCGCCTGCCCCGATTGCGCCGGTCTTGGTACCCGCCGTGAGGTAGATGCGGAGCTCATTGTTCCCAATGGTGAGCTGAGTCTGAATGACGGTGCCATCTCCGTGTGGGCAGGCGGAAACGTCTCCGACTATTTCAGGAGACTTCTCGTTGCCTTGTGCGAAGAGCTGGGTATCGACATGGACACTCCGTGGTCCAAGCTCCCCGCAGCAGCACGTAAGTCGATCATGCACGGGCATCCGACAGAGCTTCACGTGAAGTACAAGAATCGCTACGGTCGCCAGCGCAGCTACTTCACAGAATATGAGGGAGTGGCTCCGTACATCGAGCGCCGACATTCGGAATCCGAGACTGATGCCTCGCGAGAGCGTTTCGAGGGTTTCATGCGCGAAGTGCCGTGTGCCTCCTGTGAGGGCGCTCGACTCAAGCCGCTGTCGCTCGGTGTGACCATCTCTGATCACTCCATTGCCGATATCGCCGCTCTTCCGATCGGCGAGTGCTCACGACTCCTGTCATCGCTCAAGTTGAGCAGGCGAGACACCACGATCGCGAGTCGGGTGCTGAAGGAGGTCAACGAGCGACTCCAGTTCCTGATCGACGTCGGACTCCACTACCTCTCGCTCGATCGACCCGCGGCGACCCTTGCAGGTGGCGAGGCCCAGCGAATTCGCCTGGCCACCCAGATCGGCTCAGGCCTTGTCGGTGTTCTTTATGTGCTGGACGAGCCAAGCATCGGACTTCACCAGCGGGATAACCGCCGACTCATCGAGACACTCGTGCGTCTTCGCGACCTCGGGAACACGCTCATCGTCGTGGAGCATGATGAGGACACCATTCGGATGGCCGACTGGGTTGTCGACATCGGACCGGGGGCAGGTGAGCACGGTGGCCACATCGTCGTCAGCGGACCAGTCGCCGATCTCCTCAACCACCCAGATTCCGTCACGGGTCAGTACCTGACAGGCCGTCGAAGCATTGCAGTACCGGCGCAGCGACGTCCGGTGACGGATCGAATCCTCACCGTGCATGAAGCTACTGAGCACAACCTCAGAAAGATCACGGTTGACTTCCCGCTCGGCTGCCTCGTTGCAGTGACCGGTGTGAGCGGATCAGGGAAGTCCACGCTAGTGAATGACGTGCTCTTCAACGTGCTCAGTCGTGACATCAATGGAGCGCGGCTCGTTCCGGGCAGGCACAAGAAGGTGACCGGGCTCGAGCATCTGGACAAGGTGGTGCACGTAGATCAGAGCCCTATCGGTCGCACTCCGCGAAGCAACCCTGCCACCTACACGGGAGTCTTCGACCACATTCGCAAGCTCTTTGCCGAGACCCCTGAGGCCAAGGTCCGCGGATATCAGCAAGGCCGATTCTCGTTCAACGTGAAAGGCGGACGCTGCGAAGCCTGTTCCGGTGATGGCACGCTGAAGATCGAGATGAATTTCCTTCCCGACGTCTATGTGCCGTGTGAGGTGTGCAACGGCGATCGATACAACCGAGAGACCCTCGAGGTGCACTACAAGGGAAAGACGATCGCCGAAGTTCTCAATATGCCGATCGAGGAAGCTCTTGACTTCTTCGCAGCCGTACCGCCGATTGCCCGCCATCTGAATACGCTGGTCGAAGTCGGACTCGGATACGTGCGTATGGGTCAGTCGGCTCCCACGCTGTCCGGCGGTGAAGCCCAGCGGGTGAAGCTTGCAGCCGAGTTGCAGAAGCGCTCCACGGGGCGAACGATCTACGTACTTGACGAGCCCACCACCGGCCTGCACTTCGAGGACATCAGCAAGTTGCTGGGCGTACTCCACTCACTCGTCGACAAGGGGAATAGCGTGCTCGTGATCGAGCACAACCTCGACGTGATCAAGACCGCGGACTGGGTTATCGACATGGGTCCGGAGGGCGGCTCGGGCGGCGGCATGGTTGTAGCTCAGGGAACCCCTGAGACCGTCGCCGGTACCAAGGGAAGCTTCACCGGAGAGTTCCTGGCCGAGATTCTTGAGTCGAACGCTTCCGCAAAGACCCCGGCGAAGCGCCGCAAGGCTTAGCCATGGCCGATCCGTCGACCTATCGACCGGCAGCGGGGGAGATTCCCACGGTTCCGGGCGTGTATCGATTTCGGGACGGACGAGGCCAGGTCATCTATGTAGGCAAGGCACGTAATCTTCGGGCCAGACTCAGTAGCTACTTTGCCGACCTAACCACACTGCATCCCCGCACCGCCGCCATGGTGACCACTGCGGAGTCGGTCGATTGGGTTGTGGTCGCGACTGAAGTCGAGGCACTGACTCTTGAATACGCCTGGATCAAGGAATTCGATCCGCGCTTTAACGTCCGCTTCCGCGACGACAAGTCCTATCCAATGCTGATGATCAGCACGTCGGATCAGTTTCCCCGAGTTGCCGTCGTGCGCGGAGCAAAACGCAAGGGCTGGACCTATTACGGACCCTTCGCACACGCCTGGGCAATTCGCGACACCGTCGACGAACTTCTCAAGGTCTTCCCGATTCGCAGCTGTCGTGACGGAGTGTTTCGCCGTGCGGCGCAAGTAGGCCGACCTTGCCTGCTCGGCTACATCGATAAGTGCAGCGCCCCGTGCGTAGGCCGAATTTCAGAGATCGAGTACCGCTCAATCGTCGACGACTTCAGCAGTTTCATGGCCGGGCAGACAGATCGCTTCATTCGCGAGGTTGAACTCGAGATGCAGTCTGCCGCGGCGAATCAGGCGTACGAGGACGCCGCACGCTTGCGTGATCGTCTCGGAGCCCTGACCAGAGCGACCGAGCGCAATGCAGTGGTCTTCGGCGATGGCACGGATGCGGATCTCATCGCGATCGTGGAGGACCCCCTGGAGCTTGGCGTACAAGTGTTCAACGTGCGTGCCGGACGAATCCGAGGAGAGCGAGGTTTTGTCCTGGAAAAGGCCGAGGATCTCGACACTGCGGGGTATATGAGTCGAGTACTCCAGTACCTCTACGTCGATGATTCAGAGGCCCTCATCCCGCGCGAGGTGCTTTTGTCGGCGGCGACGGAGGATTCCGCGACCTGGCAGGAATGGCTCAGCGGAAGACGGGGAGCCCAGGTAGATCTGCGCGTGCCTCAGCGCGGGGATAAGCGTGCCCTCATGGAGACGGCTCAGGCGAACGCCGCGAACACCCTCGCCTCCCACAAGACCCGTCGAGCAGGAGATCTCACGACGCGCAGCATCGCCCTGAACGAGATCCAGGAAGCAGTGGGCCTGAGCGAGGCGCCCTTGCGCATCGAGTGCATCGACATCTCGACCCTTCAGGGCACCGATACCGTCGCTTCGCTCGTGGTCTTCGAGGATGGCCTCCCGCGCAAGAAGGACTACCGCACCTTCATCATCAAGAACCTGAACGCAGACGACACCGCTGCCGTCGCGGAAGTCGTCTCTCGCCGGTTCAGTCAAATTGAGGCGAATCCCGGAGATTCCGAGGAGCGGAAACGATTTGCGTATCCGCCTTCGTTACTCGTTATTGATGGCGGCCAGCCGCAGGTGAGGGCAGCTCAGGATGCCTTGATGGCAGCGGGCATCAACGACGTGCCCGTCATCGGTCTGGCAAAGAGGCTCGAGGAGGTGTGGCTACCAGGAGAGACGGATCCGGTGATCCTGCCTCGTACGAGCGAGGGGTTGTATCTGCTCCAGCGCATTCGCGACGAATCCCACCGAGTCGCCATCAGTTTTCACCGAAAGCGTCGTGGCAAGCGCACGACATCCAGCGCCCTTGATGGCATTCCCGGGCTGGGCGAGACCAAGCGCAAGGCGCTTCTCGCGCACTTCGGCACGGTGCGCGCGATCAAGGCAGCCTCGGCGACAGAATTGGAGCAGGTGAACGGAGTGGGTGAAAGGCTCGCCACGAGCATCTACGACCATCTGCACGAGAACGAGGAAAGGTCGCGCGATGACGCATGAGGACGGCACCGCCTTCCAGGTAGCGCTAGTGACCGGCATGTCGGGTGCCGGGCGTTCTACGGCTGCCCGCGCCATGGAAGATCTCGGATGGTTCGTGATCGATAATCTGCCCCCTACCTTGCTGCCCCAGGCGATTGAGCTGGCACGAAAGAGTCCTGACATTGCCAAGGTTGCCGTGGTTGTAGACGTGCGCGGGGGATCCTTCTTCCGACAACTGAGCGAGGCTTTGGACGCGCTTCCGAGCGAGCAGCTCTACATGCGGACTCTCTTCCTCGAAGCGTCCGATGAATCCTTGGTACGCCGCTTCGAGTCATCTCGTCGACCGCACCCACTTCAGGGTCAGCAGCGGATCATGGACGGCCTGCAACGCGAACGAGAGCTTCTCGGTGATATCCGAGCCAATGCCGACGTGGTCATCGACACGACGAATATCAATGTCCACGACCTCCGGCGCAAGGTCGAGGCTGCCTTCGCCGATCAAGAGCCACTCGCACTGCATGCGACGGTTCTCTCATTTGGGTTCAAGTACGGGATTCCCGTCGATGCTGATCTGATTGCTGACGTTCGTTTCCTGCCGAATCCGTTCTGGGATCCGGTCCTCCGAGAGCAGACAGGATTGGACAACGCTGTCTCAACAGCTGTTCTCGAACAGGAAGCTGCATCAAAGTTTCTCGATGCCTACACGAAGGTCATCAACGTGATCAGCGAAGGCTACGTCGTAGAAGGCAAGCGCTACGTCACGATCGGGATTGGCTGCACCGGCGGAAAGCATCGTTCGGTAGCCATGTCCGAGGCACTCGCCTCGAGACTTCGCGCGGACGGAATTCAGACTCTCGTCATGCATCGCGACCTGGGCCGCGAATGAGCCGACGCACGTCCATCACGCGCAAGGCCACCGGCCCGAATGTCGTGGCACTCGGGGGAGGGCACGGCCTGGCGGCCACACTGCGGGCGCTACGGCGGGTGACTGATCAGATCACTGCTGTTGTCGGCGTTGCCGACGACGGCGGGTCGAGCGGTCGTTTGCGTGAGGAGTTCGGAGTCCTTCCGCCAGGTGACCTGAGAATGGCCCTGGCAGCACTGTGCGGAGACGACACCTGGGGTCGTACCTGGAGTGACGTCATCCAGCATCGATTCGGGGGAGACGGCGATCTCGGCGGTCACTCGATCGGGAACATGCTGATCACCGCTCTGTGGGAAGAGACCCACGACATCGTGATCGGCCTTGATTGGCTCGGCGCGCTCTTGGAAGCCCAGGGCCGAGTGCTGCCCTGCAGCACAGTGCCTCTCGAGATCGTCGCCGATGTCAGTGGCCTTGATCCCAGCAATCCCGAGCACATCGCGATCGTGCGAGGCCAAGTCGCCGTGGCCACCACCGAGGGCACAGTCGAGCGCATCGGTCTCGAGCCACTCGACCCACCCGCCTGTGCCGAGGCTGTCGCCGCCATCCTCGCTGCCGATGTGGTCGTGCTAGGCCCTGGATCCTGGTTCACCTCCGTATTGCCACACCTGCTGATTCCAGAGCTTGTTGACGCCATCGTGGCGAGCAGCGCTTACAAGGTCTTGGTGATGAATCTGGACCCTCAGCGCGATCAGGAGACTGCCGGGGTTCCGGTCAGGGCACAGCTCGAGATGCTTGCGGCCCTGGAACCACGACTGCACCTCGACGCGGTCATCGTGGATCCACGCCACGTCGGAGACGCCGACGGCCTTCATGAGGCCTGTGGAAGTGCGCAGCTTCACCTGGCCGGGGTCGGGCACACGCATCCCAGCCGAGCAGGCACTCATGACCCCGACCGGCTGGCCGTCGCCTTCAGCACGGTTTTCGAATCATTCACGTAATTCAGGAGTGCGCGACACGCCCGACCGCGTGTCATGGCAGTATGCGCCTATGGCAATGACCTCAGCAGTCAAGGACGAACTCAGCCGCGTCGAGATCACGAAGGCGTGCTGCCGCAAGGCGGAGGTCTCCACGATCCTGCGATTCGCCAGCGGACTTCACATCATCTCGGGGCACATTGTCATTGAGGCCGACCTCGACGCCGGCGCTACCGCCCGGCGACTGCGCAAGGACCTCTTCGATATCTACGGTCACGACAGTGACGTGACGATGGTCCAGCCCAGCGGAATCCGCAAGGGCACTCGTTATCTCGTGCGAGTGGTCGACGGTGGCGAGGCACTCGCTCGCCAGACCGGGATCGTCGATGCGAGCGGGCGGCCCGTACGGGGGCTGCCGCCCGCCATCGTTGCCGGCGGGCTGTGCGACTGCGAGGCGGCCTGGCGTGGGGCCTTCTTGGCCCATGGTTCCCTTACCGAGCCAGGTCGATCGTCCTCCCTCGAAGTCACGTGCCCCGGACCGGAGGCAGCCCTCGCCCTTGTGGGCGCCGCCCGCCGGATGGGAATCGCCGCGAAGTCACGTGAAGTAAGGGGAGTCGACCGCGTCGTCATCCGCGATGGCGATGCCATCAGCGCCATGCTCACCCGCCTGGGAGCTCACGAATCCGTGATGGCTTGGGAAGAGCGTCGAATGCGCCGTGAAGTGCGGGCCACCGCAAATCGACTAGCCAATTTCGACGATGCGAACCTGCGCCGGTCGGCGAGGGCTGCCGTGGCGGCAGGAGCACGGGTTCAGCGTGCCCTGGAAATCCTCGGCGATGAGGTTCCTGACCATCTCGTGGTGGCCGGTCGCCTACGCCTGGAACATCAGCAGGCGAGTCTCGAGGAGCTGGGAGCTCTCGCGGACCCCCCAATGACGAAGGATGCCATTGCCGGCCGGATCAGGCGGCTTCTGGCCCTAGCCGACAAGCGGGCCCAGGATCTCGGGATTCCGGATACCGAGTCTGTCCTCGGCCCTGACATGCTCGAGGGCGACGACGTCTGAGGATCTCCGGACGCACCTCCTGGTGCGAGGTCGCCTCGCCTACCCCTGAGTGATCAGCGACACAGGTTCGCTACGATTGGCGCGATCCTGCCGGGCCTATCCGCTCACGAGGTGGTTAGCCAATGCAAACGTTTGCTTGCCCGGTAATGATTGGATCCCCGGAGCCGATCAACATCGGCGATGCATGAGGAGTCATAGGTGACGATCAAGGTCGGCATTAACGGTTTTGGACGTATCGGTCGCAACTTCTTCCGCGCCCTTCTGGCAAGCGGTGCCAATGTCGAGATCGTGGGTATCAACGATCTCACTGACACCAAGACACTGGCGCATCTGCTCAAGTACGACAGCATCCTTGGCCGCCTCGACCGCGAGGTCGTCGCAGGCGAGGGCCAGATCACAGTGGGCGGAAAGGTCATCCCGATCTTCGCCGAGCGCGATCCCGGAGCCCTTCCGTGGGGCAAGGTCGGCGCAGACATCGTCATCGAGTCCACCGGCTTCTTCACCGACGCTGAGTCGGCCGGCAAGCACCTGACCGCAGGCGCCAAGAAGGTCATCATCTCCGCACCCGCCAAGGGCGAGGACATCACGATCGTGATGGGCGTCAACGATGACAAGTACAACCCCGCCACCGACAACATCATCTCGAATGCCTCGTGCACCACGAACTGCCTGGCACCGATGGCCAAGGTCCTCGACGACACCTTCGGCATCGAGCGTGGCCTGATGACCACGATCCACGCGTACACGAACGATCAGAAGATCCTCGACTTTCCGCACAGCGACCTTCGCCGTGCACGCGCCGCGGCCTTGAACATGATCCCGACCACCACGGGCGCAGCAAAGGCCATCAGCCTCGTTCTGCCGCAGCTCAAGGGCAAGCTCGACGGCTACGCGATGCGCGTGCCGGTTCCCACGGGCTCCGCAACCGACCTCACCGTCGAGCTGAAGACCGCAGCGACCACCGAAGAGATCAACGCAGCCATCAAGGCAGCAGCGAACGGTGCACTCAAGGGCATCCTCAACTACACCGAGGATCCCATCGTGTCGACTGACATCGTCACCGATCCCGCGTCATGCATCTTCGACTCGGGCTTGACCTACACCAATGGCAACCTGGCCAAGGTTGTCGGCTGGTACGACAACGAGTGGGGCTACTCCAACCGCCTCGTTGATCTCGTCGGCCTCGTCGGCTCGAAGCTCTAGGAATCACGATGAAGTCACTCGACGATCTCTCGGTCGCCGGGAGCACGGTGCTGGTCCGTTCGGACTTCAACGTGCCCCTGGCCGATGGGCCCGATGGCACTCGCGTCATCACCGACGACGGTCGAATCCAGGCCGGACTCTCGACCATCAACGACTTGCGCCGCGCCGGTGCAAAGGTCGTGATCGTTGCCCACCTCGGTCGCCCTAAGGGCGAGCCGAAGCCCGAGTACAGCCTCGCTCCCGTGGCGGCTCGTCTGAGTGAACTCCTTGGCATCGATGTGCCCCTGGCTGCGGACATCACAGGTCCGCAGACCAGGGCGCTCATCGCCGACATGTCAGCGGGAGATGTCGTCCTCCTCGAGAACATTCGGTATGACAAGCGTGAAGATTCCAAGAACGCTGACGACCGCAAGGCGCTCGCATCGCAGTTGGCTGAACTCGCTGACTTCTACATCAGCGATGGTTTCGGCGTCGTGCATCGCGAACAGGCATCTGTCACCGACGTCGCGACACTGCTCCCGAATGCCGCCGGCCGCCTGGTGCACAAGGAAGCCTCGGTTTTTGCCAAGCTTCTGAGTGATCCCGCTCGTCCGTTCGTCGTCATCCTGGGCGGCAGCAAGGTCAGTGACAAGCTCGGCGTGATCGGCAACCTCATCGGCCGTGTCGACCGTCTCTTGATCGGCGGCGGAATGGCCTACACATTCCTGGCAGCCCAGGGCTTCGAGGTGGGGAACTCACTTCTCGAAGCGGATCAGATCGAGACCGTGCGCGGATTCATCGAGCAGGCTAAAGAACGTGGAGTCGAACTGCTGCTTCCCGTTGATTTCGTCATCGCCGATGCCTTTGCTGCTGACGCCAACACCGAGGTCGTGTCGGCCGAAGCCATCCCGGTCGGATGGATGGGCCTCGACATCGGACCCCGCACCCGTGAGCTCTTCGCCTCACGCATTGCCGATGCGGGCACCGTCGTCTGGAATGGCCCTATGGGCGTGTTCGAGATGGAGGCGTTCGCGGGCGGTACCAAGGCCGTGGCAGTCGCCATGGCCGACAGCTCCGCGATGACCGTGATCGGTGGCGGCGACAGTGCAGCTGCGGTGCGCATCCTCGATGTCGATGAATCGAAGTTCAGCCACATCAGCACCGGTGGCGGAGCAAGTCTGGAATTCCTCGAAGGGAAGACCCTTCCGGGCATCGCAATCCTTGAGGAGAACTGACATGGCGAAAACTGCACGCACGCCGCTGATGGCCGGCAATTGGAAGATGAACCTCAATCACTTCGAGGCCATCGCCCTGACGCAGAAGCTCGCTTTTGCACTCAATGAGGATGACTTCAAGGCAGTTGACGTAGCGGTCCTTCCTCCGTTTACGGATATTCGCTCGGTGCAGACTCTTATCGAAGGCGACAAGTACGACATTCACTATGGAGCCCAGGATCTCTCGGCCCAGGACTCCGGTGCCTTCACAGGGGAGATCTCCGGCGCGATGCTCGCCAAGCTGGGTTGCTCGTACGTTGCCGTCGGGCACAGTGAGCGCCGCCAGTACCACGGCGAGACCGACGAGGTCGTCAATGCCAAGACCAAGGCCGCACTGCGGCACGAGATCACTCCGATTGTCTGCGTCGGCGAGGCTCTCGAAATCCGCAAGGCTGGCGAGCAGGTTCCCTATGTGCTGGCTCAGGTCGACGGTTCGCTCGAGGGCTTGACGGCAGACCAGGTTGCAGGCCTAGTCATCGCCTATGAGCCTGTCTGGGCTATCGGCACCGGCGAGGTGGCCACCCCGGAGGACGCCCAGGAGGTCTGCCAGGCCATTCGCGCCCGCATCGCCGAGGTCTGGGGTTCAGATGCCGGCAATTCGGTTCGGGTCCTCTATGGCGGTTCCGTGAAGTCGAATAACGTCGCCGCCATCATGGCCAAGCCCGACGTCGATGGCGCTCTCGTGGGCGGGGCCAGCCTGGATCCTGACGAGTTCGTCGGGATCGTCCGCTACCGCCTGCATCCTGCGGCGTAGGCACCCCCGCCGATCAGTTATCCTTGGCAGGCCCGACTAGGGCCAGATACCCACCTGGAGTCCTGAATGCTGCTTGCTCTGACGATTGCCCTCGCGGTGATCCTGGTCATCACCAGCGTTCTGCTGATCGTCCTGATCCTCTTGCATCGTGGCAAGGGTGGCGGTCTCTCCGACCTTTTCGGTGGCGGCGTGAGCTCGTCCATCGGTGGCTCTTCAGTAGCTGAGAAGAACCTCGATCGCCTTACGGTCGGCCTGGGCCTGATCTGGGCCGCTGCTGTCGTGGCCGTCGGCCTTCTCGTACCGCGTCTTGCATAATCGTTTCATTCGTAGTTTCTAGGAAAGAGGGCTCATGGCCGGTGGAAGTGCTATTCGCGGCAGTCGAGTAGGCGCCGGCCCCATGGGCGAGGCAGAGCGTGGCGAAGCGGCACCGCGCATCTGGGTGTCTTTTTGGTGCTCACGTGGGCATGAGTCCAAGCCGAGTTTCGCGTCAGACGCTGCCATCCCGGAGGAGTGGGACTGCCCGCGCTGCGGACTCCCCGCCGGCCCGGACCAGGCAAACCCGCCGGCACCCGTGAAGATCGAGCCCTACAAGACCCACCTTGCCTACGTGAAAGAGCGTCGCTCCGATGTCGATGGCGCCGCCATCCTCGACGAGGCGCTTCAGCGCATTCGCGGAAACTAACGCTTGCCGATATCCGCCGTCAGCTTGCTGGCGGCGGTTTCGTCTATCAGGAGCAAGGTTCGCTCGCGTGCGTCGATTCCGGCCGCCGGAATCTGCAGAACACCTGCCCCCTGGGTCAGCATCAGGTCGACCACATCGGCCTTTTCGCCGCCGCTCGCAAGCAGCCAGCATTCCGTTGAGTCATTCAAAGCCTCAAAGCCCAAGGTCACTCGGACCGGCGGGGGCTTCGGAGAGTCGTGAATCGCGAGGACAGGCTCTTCTGAGATCAGCGAGGCGGACTCAGGAAAGAGTGATGCCACATGACCGTCGGGACCAATGCTGAGCAGCACGATGTCAAACAACGGGCGACCGTTCAATGCGCGCAGCTTCGCAGCAGCGGCGATGTCGCCTGCATACACTCGAGCCGACTCCTCGGGAGAATCACAAGTGTCCGGTCCCGGAATTCGATGGACGTACGCCGGGTCAATATCGACCTGAGACAGCAAGCGCTCGTCGGCGAGGTAGTCATTGCGTTCCGGTTCGCCCGCCGGCAGATAGCGCTCATCGCCCCACCACAGCTCCAGGCGCGACCAGTCAATGGCATCCGAGGCCATCGGATCAGCCAGTGCGAACATGAGGGTTCCTGCGATGCGACCGCCGGTGAGAACTACAGATGCACGCTCTTGGTCGGCCTGAATGCGTGCGATCGTGGTGACGAGTCGCGCCGCAATAGCTGTCGCTAGGTCATCGGCGTCGTGATGCCGAATGATCTCTCGCGTCACCTAAACATCCCGGTGATGGTTCGGCCGTAGACCTCATCCGGGTCGAGGCGGCGAAGTTCCTCGGAGACCAGAGCCGCGTAGTCGCGTCGTCGCAGAGCTATCGGCGAGTCCGGCGCCCCGGGTCGAGCGAGGACCGCATGAACGCCATCTCCCCGACTAATGGAGATGTCGCCACCATCAGTGAGCAAGCGCACCGCCGTGATACCGGGGCCCTCACTATCCGCAAGGGACACGTCGACGTGCAAGCAGTCGCGGAGCCACGCCTGAAGGAGCAGGGAGCTGGGGTTGTTCGCCTCCGCTTCGATCTGCACAGACGTAACTGGCGTCGAGTCCTGGTCAAGCGCTGACGCGAGAACGGATCGCCACGGGGTCAGCCGGGCCCATGTGAGATCGGTATCGCCTGGGCGGTAACCCACGCTCCGAGCTCGCAGTGCGGCAATCGGATCGGCGGCGCCTGCGGCGTCAGTGATGCGGCGCTGAGCGTGCCTGCCAATGAGATCGTCCGCAGGTACAGCCGGGCATTCACCAGGCCAGAAGGCCACCACTGGCGTGTCGGGAAGTAAGAGCGGCACGGCCACCGAATTCGCGTAGTCTGCAAGTTCACCCCGCAGCCTGAGCTCCGCGACTTCGCCCGGCCCTAGGTCACCGCCCACAGAGATCTGAGCATCGAGCCGGGCGGGAACCTTGCCCGGTCTTGGAATCAACGTAATGATCCGCATCGGATGCTGACGGGCCGCCTCGACGGAGGCATTCGTTGCATCGGACGCGTTGTCCTCATCGCTGAGGATCAGCAGAGTCAGCACCATGCCAGTAGTGGGGGATCCGAGACGGCGTCTCTCGGCGGCAATCGCTGCGGCCACGGCCGATCCGCTGGTGTCATCAAGGCGAATCATGGTCGTCTCCAGACTCTGCC
>CALFIA010000308.1 GCA_937876275.1 uncultured Actinomycetes bacterium
GATTCATGCCGCCGTGGTACGTGTCGAGCGCCGCCCACGTCGAGCGCTCGGCGCGGCGCACGGTCGTGCGCGCTACGTGCAGGTGCGAAGCGGCGATGGTGCCACCCGGCAGGATGAACGATCGCAACGGCTCGAGCTGTTCGTTGTAGGTGTCGCAGGCCGTTTCGAGAACGTCGATGTAGGCCTGGGTTACTCGCAGCGGCTCGTGCGGCGGATTGTCGATGACCGGAGTGCAGAGATCGGCGCCCACATCGAAGAGGTCATTTTGAACGCGAAGCAGGAGACTCCTGACGTCGTCGTCGAACTCGGCAGTGGCCAAGGCAACGCCAATAGTGCAATTCGCCTCATCGACATCGGCATAGGCCTTCAGCCGAGGGTCGTTCTTACCCGTGCGGCTCATATCGCCCAGTGAGGTGGTGCCGTCATCGCCGGTACGGGTGTAGATGCGCGTCAGATTGACCATGAGGTCAGCGTATGGGAGTTCCGAGGTCTTCGCCTGCAGCCGGCACGAGGCACACGTCACGTCCGTAGAATGCTCTCGTGGAGACCTTGACCGTGACAGGCGGCTCACGCCTCGTCGGTGAGGTTCGGGTGACCGGTGCGAAGAATTCGGTGCTGAAGCTCATGGCTGCGGCACTTCTCGCCAGGGGCACCACCACATTGACCGAGGTGCCCGACATTCTCGACGTCGAGATCATGGCCGAGCTACTGCGCCGACTGGGTTGTGACGTCAGTCATGACAAGGCAGCGGCGCAGGTCGACATCTCGGTGCCTGATGCACTCGAGCACCGGGCCGATTACGACCTTGTTCGCCGGATGCGGGCATCCATTTGCGTGCTCGGCCCGCTGCTTGCCCGTTGTGGCCAGGTTGATGTCGCCCTTCCCGGTGGTGACAACATCGGCTCGCGCGGACTCGATATGCACATCGATGGCCTAGAGCGCATGGGCGCAACCGTGACGAATGAACACGGATACCTCATCGCCAGCGCATCGGTCCTGCACGGTGCGAACGTCTGGCTCGACTTCCCGAGCGTCGGAGCAACTGAGACCATCGTGATGGCTGCAGTTCTGGCCGACGGAGTGACGGTCATCGACAACGTCGCGCGCGAACCGGAGATCGTCGATATCTGCCAGATGCTGTCCGAGATGGGCGCTCGGATCGAGGGCATCGGTTCCTCGACCCTGACCGTCACCGGTGTTGACTCCTTGCAGCCCGTCACCCACCGCACCGTCTCAGATCGGATCGTCGCGGGCACCTGGGCGGTGGCCGCGGCCATCACCGGCGGCGATATCACCGTGCGCAACTCCAACCCCGAGCATCTTCGGATCGCGCTCGACAAGCTCACGACTGCCGGTGCCGAGGTGATCAGCACTGACGATGGATTTCGCGTAGTGATGCGCGAGCGCCCGAAGGCGGTCGACGTCGTGACGCTGCCATACCCGGGCTTCCCGACTGACCTCCAGCCGCAGTTCATTGCCCTGAACTCGATTGCCGAGGGCGCTGCGCTGGTGACCGAGAACCTCTTCGAGGCCCGCTTCAGGTTCGTCCAAGAACTCGCTCGACTCGGAGCAGACGTGCGCACAGATGGGCATCACGCTTTGGTTCGCGGCGTCGAGCAGCTCTCGGGTGCCCCTGTGGAGTCCACTGACATTCGAGCAGGAGCGGGGCTGGTGCTCGCCGGCCTGGTAGCCGAAGGTGTCACGACGGTCTACGGTGCCTCGCACATCGACCGTGGCTACGCAGGCTTCGTCGAGCAGCTCACTGCGCTCGGTGCCAACGTCCAGGCGCAGGGCTAGCGCGAGATC
>CALFIA010000309.1 GCA_937876275.1 uncultured Actinomycetes bacterium
CAATCCATTGGTCGCCCAGTGCAGGCCCATCGGTCCCAGGATGCTGCCGGAGACCAGCCGAAGGCCCACGAAGATCACGCCGGCCACGGAGGTCGTGAGCACGCTCAGCGCCACGGCGATCACATTGCCCTTGCGACCTTCGCCAGCCACCCCGCCCAGCGCCGGATTCGACTCGTGGGTCCCGATTGAGGGGAGGATGTGCCACAGGCCGAAGAGCAGTGACGAGATAACTAAGCCCCAGATAACGCCATAACGGCGCGCAAGCATCGAGAACAGCACGGCCCGAAATGCAATTTCCTCCATGAGCACCGTGCCAAAAGGCACTTCAAGAAGGGTCTGGAACACGAGGCGTCCACCGCTCATCTGGGCGTAGCGCTCGTCATGAAAGGCCTCGCGAGTCTTCTTGAACGACGAGGCGATGGCGTAGGCGATCGTGACCAGGGCAATGGTCAGCCCACCCCAGATGAGGCCGCGGAGGGCAAAACGCCACGAGAGACCCATATCGGTCCAGGTATTGCCGTCGAGCAGCCCTATGGCAACCAGGACGACTGAACTTCCGAACGCCCAGAGCAGGAAGTGAGTCTGCGGGGCCAGCCGATTGTTCACCACGTTCAGGGCGATCATGAAGACGATCACGACGAGCACAGGCCATAGAGCCAGACCTGCCTCCTGCGCCGGGGCATACAGCTCGAACACGGCCGAACCCCTTCCTCCCCTGAGGATCTGCATCAGAGCCATCGTCGGTTCCCCACGAGTCTAAGGCGCGGACTCAGGGTGCCCGCCAGATGAACACGAGGTTCGCTACGGTTCCGTGGTGACTACAGCGAGAAGCCTGGCCGATATGCCGTCGTGGGTCCTGCGTGGCCGTGCCCGCCTCATGGTGGCCAGTGCACTGATGCTGTTCGTGCAGCTCGCACTCATCCGCTGGAGTGGCGCCAACCTCATTCACCTTTCCTACTTCTCGAACCTGATCCTGCTGGCATCCTTCCTCGGCATCGGCCTGGGCTTCCTGCGGTCGCGCCGGGAACGCGACATGGGCCGCTTCGTGCCCATCGGCCTGCTGATCTTGGTCGGCTTCGTCATGCTCTTCCCCGCCACGATCGAGGCCTCGAGCACCGACCTCATCTACTTCACCGAGGTTCGCCCGTCCGGCTTCCCCGCCTGGGTCACCTTGCCGCTCGTCTTCATAGTCATCTCGATCACCATGACCGGCTTCGGCGAGATCACCGGCCGAGCCTTCCGCGAGTTCAAGGCACTCGATGCCTACCGCTGGGACATCATCGGCTCGATCCTCGGAACGCTCTCGTTCACTCTCATCGCTTTCCTGCGCGCTCCCTCGTGGATCTGGCCGCTCGTCACTCTCGTCGCATTGGTACTGCTCTACGGCCCATTGCTTCCGTGGTCATCGCGTATCGCCATGGTCGTCGTGATCGGCATTCTGGTCGCGGAGTCACTCATGCCAGGCGTCTCGTGGTCGCCGTATTACAAGGTGCACACATCGATCGAGAACGCCGGCACCATTAATGAGTTCACCCATATTCAGGTCAATGGCGTGCCACATCAAAACGTGATGGACGTCAAGCAACGTCTACTCGCCGAACCCGTCTATGGCCGCCCGTATGAGCGAGCAGTGAACAACCCGCTCAACAACGTGCTGGTTGTCGGCGCGGGCACGGGTACCGACGTCGCGCTTGCTCTCTCGCACGGTGCGAAACATGTCGATGCCGTCGAGATCGATCCGCGCATCCAGCAGATCGGCCAGCAGGTCAACCCGAACAAGCCGTACGACGATCCTCGCGTCAGCGTGCATATCAACGACGGGCGCGCATTCCTGTCGAGCACCGACACGAAGTACGACTTGATCCTCTTCGCACTTCCCGATTCCTTGACCCTGGTGTCCGGTGCAAGCCAGCTGCGCCTTGAGTCCTACCTGTTCACCCAGCAATCGATCGAGGCCGCTCGCAATCACCTCACTGATGACGGCGTGTTCGCGATGTACAACTACTACCGCGAGCCGTGGCTAGTGAATCGTCTCGCCGGAACGGTGGATGAGGTCTTCGGTCACGCACCGTGCCTTGACTCCTTTACTGCTGTTCAGTCACTCGCTGCCATCACCGTGGGCAAGAACGCCGACAACGCCGTGTGCGCACCGGGCACCACCTGGGATCGCGCAGCCGCACTCTCACGTGGCGAAGCGGTGCCCGTTCCGGCCCAGGATGATCGTCCGTTCCTCTACCTCAAGGATCGCTCGATCCCACCGCTCTACCTCTTGGTGATCGCTCTCATCCTCGGCGTCGCCCTGCTCGGCATCCGCATCTTCGGTGGCCCCCTTCGCACAATGCGCGGCTACGGTGACCTGTTCTTCATGGGCATGGCATTCCTCCTTCTCGAGACTCGATCAGTCACCACGTTCGCCCTTCTCTTCGGCACAACTTGGCTCGTGAACGCGATGGTGTTCGCGGGAGTGCTGCTCGCCGTACTCGTCGCGATCGAAGTCACGTCACGGGTGAAGTCCGCCATTCCACGACCGTTGATCATCACCGGTCTGTTTGCATCTCTGCTGGTGGCCTTCCTGATCCCGAACTCGGCACTACTCGGGCTCGCTATTCCGCTGCGGCTGCTCTGCGCGGTCCTGATCGCCTTCACGCCGATCTTCTTCGCGAACCTGCTCTTCACCTCGCGATTCAAGAACGCCGAGAATCCGACCGCGGCCTTCGCAGCAAACCTCTTCGGCGCCATGATCGGCGGCTGCCTCGAGTACCTGTCGCTGCTGATCGGCTACCAGTGGCTGATCGGTGTTGCCGCACTGATCTACCTGCTGGCGGTCATCGTGGGCACGCGAACACTCAAGAAGACCTCAGTCGGTGCCTAGTTCGGGCGTGTTTCCCCGATAGTCGCGAGGGTCGTGGGACCGTAAGGCATGGCCACACTCGTCGACGTCACACCCGTTTCCCCTGACCAGCTGCACAAGCTGCGCCGCCTGAACGTCATCGCGGGCTTCGCCCACTTGATCCAGATGATCGCCGTGCTGGTGCTCACCAACCAGTTCGCGCTGCCCGTCACGGGCACCTACATGACAGGCCCGCCCGGCAGTCCGCTTGCGCCAGCGGTCACGATCTTCGATATTCGAGTCGGCTGGGGTGTTGCGCTCTTCTTCGGGCTCTCGGCTCTCTTCCACTTCCTGGTGGCAAGCCCGTGGTTCTTCCCGCGCTACGCCAACGGCCTCGCCCGTCAGCACAACTACTTCCGCTGGGTCGAGTACTCGCTGAGCTCCTCAGTGATGATCGTGCTCATCGCGATGATCTGCGGCATTACCGACATCGCGGCACTGATTGCACTCTTTGGTGTCAACGCGTCGATGATCTTGTTTGGCTGGCTCCAGGAGAAGTACGAGAAGCCAGGCTCGGGTGGCTGGCTGCCCTTCATCTTCGGCTGTATCGCCGGCATCGTGCCCTGGTT
>CALFIA010000310.1 GCA_937876275.1 uncultured Actinomycetes bacterium
TCCCTGCTTGTCGAAGCCAAGCGGGTTCACGCAGTCGATGACGATTCGGCCATCGAGCGCAGTCGAGAGGGATCCAAGAAGTGCTGCGTGACCATCCCAGGGCACGGCGACGATCACGACATCGCTCCCGAGCGCGCAATCCTCATTGGTGGCGCCCCTTACTCCATGCCCGATCTCATCGGCGATTCCCTGGGCGCGAGCTGCATCGCGGGAACCGATCAAGACCTGATGACCGGCCATGGCAAGACGGCGTGCGAGTCCGCGTCCTTGTTCACCGGTGCCGCCAAGCACACCAATTCGAAGGTGCGCGACGTCGGGAAGTACGCGGGGATCTACAGATGCGGGCTTGGTCTCTTCAGTCATGACGTCATCCTGCCAGAACGCACGAATCACGCGAACCCAATGCATTCAAGTGATGTGCGCATCCGCGAAAACGGACATCAGAGTCGAAGCGAAGTTGCGTGACGTCCCAATTTTCGACCCTGCTGTTACCACGCGCGCGACACGAAATGACACACCGACATGAATATGCACGCATTTTGTGCCATTCTCTGTCAGAGTTTCATCTGAAGAGTGCTGCAACAGCGCAGTTCTCATCGACACGGGAGGCATAACGTGGCGGTTGCAAAGAAGGCAGCAAAGAAGGCTCCTGCAAAGCGTGCAGTGGCAAAGAAGGCTGTAAAGAAGGCAGCACCCCGCAAGGCAGCAGCAAAGAAGGCTGTCAAGCGCACGGTGAAGAAGGCAGCTCCCCGCAAGGCAGCAGCCAAGAAGACCGTGAAGAAGGCAGTCCGCAAGGCAGCACCGCGCAAGGCAGCAGCAAAGAAGGCTGTCAAGCGCACTGTCAAGAAGGCAGCAGTCAAGCGCACCGCCAAGAAGGCAGTCCGCAAGACCGCAGCCAAGCGCACTGTCAAGAAGGCAGCACCCCGCAAGGCAGCAGCCAAGCGCACTGTCAAGAAGGCAGCACCCCGCAAGGCAGTCCGCAAGGCAGCCCCGCGCAAGGCAGCAGCCAAGAAGAAGTAGTCATATTCTTCACAAGAAAGGCCCGCACCGAATGGTGCGGGCCTTTCTTATGTCGTCAGTCGATTAGTCGTCGTCCTCGGAGTCCCAGGCCTCATTGCGCTTGTGCGCAAGTTCCATGGCGTGGGCGGCAGCCGCCTCCGACTCGTACGGACCCATGCGCTCGGCATTGGGGCAGCCGTCTTCCGGCTCAACCTTCTGATGCTCGAGGCAGTAGTACCAGCTCATCTCAACCCTTCCGCGGTGACGATCGCGTCGTGTCGACGCGTCTATGAGGACAACCTAGACTCACCGCATGTCCGCCGCCACGACCCGCCCTCTCATCCCTGGTCGCGTGTCTGCACGTCGGCCGGTTCCGGCATCGATCGTGCGCCCCGAGTATGTCGATAAGCCTGCGCCGACTCCCTACACCGGAGCTGAGGTCAAGGATCCCGAGACCATTGAGGCTATGCGCATCGCCGGTCGGATCGCGGCTGATGCGCTGGTCGAGGTCGGCCGTCATTGCGTGCCGGGAGTCACGACCGATGAGCTCGACCGCATCGGCCACGAGTACCTCTGTGATCACGGCGCCTACCCCTCGACCTTGGGGTACCGAGGGTTTCCGAAGTCCCTGTGCAGTTCGCTGAACGAGGTCATCTGCCACGGCATCCCCGACACCACCGAGCTCGTGGATGGCGATATTTGCAATATTGACATCACGGCTTTCATCGGCGGGGTCCACGGCGATACGAATGCCACCTTCTGCGTCGGCGAGGTCGATGAGGAATCTCGGCTGCTGGTCGAGCGCACTCACGAGGCGACCATGCGAGCGATCAAGGCTGTCGCCCCAGGGCGTCCGCTCAATGTGATTGGCACGGTGATCGAGAGTTACGCAAAGCGCTTCGGCTACGGAGTCGTGCGCGATTTCACCGGCCACGGCATCGGGACCTCCTTCCATACCGGCCTGGTTGTCCCGCACTACGACGATCCGCGCCACAACACGACCCTCGAGATCGGCATGACGTTCACGATCGAGCCGATGCTCACCCTAGGCACCTACGACTACGACATGTGGGCCGATAACTGGACCGTCGTCACGGCCGATCTCAAGCGCACCGCGCAGTTCGAGCACACGCTGGTCGTGACCGAGACCGGCTCGGAGATTCTCACGCTGCCTTCCGGCCAGTGATCGAACAGGCAGAAAGTTCGCATTTCAACTAACTGCGGTAGGCTGATCCCATGACCGAATGGCTCGATGAGGCGCAGCAGCGCCATTGGCGTGCATGGATCGCCGCTAATGCGTTGCTCACTGATGCCTTCTCCCGAGATCTCCAGGAGTCACACGGCCTGACCATGGCCGACTACGAGATTCTCGTGCGCCTCTCCGAATCTCGCCCGTGCGGTGATGACGGCGCGGAACACCGCATGCGAATGAGTGAGCTGGCTGAGGCCACTCTCTCCTCACGTAGTCGGCTCTCTCACCAGATCGATCGAATGGAACGCGAGGGACTCGTCGAGCGGGTGCCATGCACTGATGACAAGCGTGGCTACTTTGCCGCGCTCACGCCCAAGGGCTGGGACACTCTCGTCGCGGCAGCACCAAGCCATGTCGACAGTGTGCGAGCACGGATTGTCGACGTGCTCTCCCCCGATGAATTCGCTGCGCTGGGCGCTGCTTCGAAGAAACTTCTCGATGCCCTTGGTGCCGAGCCCGCTTAACTTCGAAGACGGAGGTCATCCTCCGGCGCAACCGGGGTGCAACAGCTTCGAGCACGAATGCGCCCCCGAATAGCCGCCACCGCGAGGGCGATAACGAGGATCGCGAAGACCCCTCCAATGACGAACTTCATAACGTCAGTGTGACACGGGCATTCACAGGAAACTCACAGACTCATCCCAGCCCACCCCCAGGCTCGTCGCCGAACCTTCATTCAGGAGATGGCGCACCGGGCGCCCCCGACGAAGGAGTAGAAATGAAGAACTCAACCAAGACAGGGCTCGGCGTCGCCACGGTCGTCGGCGCTCTCATCGTGGCCGTGGGCGGCGCAACCGGCGTCCTCGCAGCTTCCTCGAACTCAAGCACTCCCGCAGATGTACCTGCCGCGAGCAGCTCTGCAGCTCCCGCCGCCCGAGGTGGTGCACTCCAGGCACTCGTGTCGGCTGGCACCATCACCTCCGCCCAGGCCAAGGCGGTCCATGATCAGCTGCACGCCGATCACGATGCCGCTGCTGCTACCGCTCGAAGCACCGCGCTGAGCACTCTGGTGAGCGAAGGCACTATCACCCAGAGCCAGGCCGATGCAGTGACCGCAGCCGGCCGTGGCGGACTTCGTACTCTGGTCGATGCCGGAACCATCACCAAGGCACAGGCACAGGCGATCAAGGCCGAGTTCGATGAGTACGGCTCGACGCAGACCGATTCGCGCAGCGCATCACTGGCCAAGCTCGTGTCGGCTGGCACGATCACTCAGGCACAGGCCGACGCCATCGCGGCGGCACTGCCCGCACCGGGCACTCGCCCCGAAGGACCGCGTCCGGAGAAGCCTGCCCAGGCGTCTGACTCTGCCCCGAAGACCGGTGCAGCAAAGAAGCCCGGTAACGGCATGAAGGGTCAGCGTGGCCCGGTGTCACCGAGCGCATCCCCCAGCGCTTCGCCCGCCGCGTAGTAGCCGTCGGAAGTAGCACACGCTGTAGGGCGGTTGACCTGATGAGTGGGGTCAACCGCCCTACAGTTCTCTCACGCCTGGAGGAGGCACTGTGAGCGCACTGGTTCTCGTCGTCGACGACGAGCCCGCAGTCAACGACTTGATCTGCGATGCCCTCCGACTCTCCGGCTTCCGTACCCACAGCGCACCCGACGGCCTGGCTGCGCTGCAATTCCTGAGAACGACGTCAGTCGACCTCGTCGTGCTGGATATCAACATGCCTCGGGTCGATGGCTTCGAAACCCTGA
>CALFIA010000311.1 GCA_937876275.1 uncultured Actinomycetes bacterium
TGACTGGAGTTCAGACGTGTGCTCTTCCGATCTAGAACCTCATCATCGACGAGGAGATCGCCAAGGTTTCACTCGTCGGTGCCGGCATGCGCTCGCACCCCGGTGTTTCGGCCACGTTCTTCGCAGCTCTTGCGGAGAACGGCATCAACGTCGAGATGATCTCGACCTCCGAGATCCGCATCTCTGTCGTCACTCGAGTCGGAGATGCCAAGAAGGCAGTGCAGGCGTTGCACACCGCATTCGGCCTCGACGCCGATGGTGAGGCAGTCGTGTACGGAGGTACGGGTCGATGAGCCGCAAGCCCGTCGTCGCAGTGGTCGGCGCCACCGGTCAGGTCGGTGCCGTTATGCGCCGTCTGCTCGAGGAGCGCGATTTCCCGCTGGAAAGCGTGCGTTTCTTTGCCTCTGCTCGCTCGGCCGGATCGACTCTGCCCTGGAAGGGCGGCGAGATCGTGGTCGAAGACGCTGCGACCGCAGATGTCACCGGCATCGATATCGCGCTGTTCTCCGCTGGTGGCGCAACGTCGAAGGCTCAAGGTCCGCGCTTTGCTGAGGCCGGCGCCATCGTCATCGACAACTCTTCGGCCTTCCGCATGGATCCCGATGTGCCGCTGGTCGTCAGCGAGGTGAACCCGGAAGCGATCAAGGACGCCAAGAAGGGCATCATCGCCAACCCGAACTGCACCACCATGGCGGCCATGCCCGTGCTGCGGCCGCTTCACGAGGAGGCCGGTCTCGAGCGACTGATTGTCAGCTCGTACCAGGCAGTCTCCGGCAGCGGCTTGGCCGGTGTCGAAGAACTTGAGACTCAGATTCGCGCAGCGGTAACCCAGGACATCGCCGCGCTGACCCACGACGGTTCGGCAGTGACCTTCCCCGCACCGAACAAGTACGTGCGCACCATTGCTTTCGACGTGGTGCCTCTGGCCGGCAGCATCGCGGGTGACGGATCCCTCGAGACCGACGAAGAGCAGAAGCTGCGTAACGAGAGCCGCAAGATTCTCGGCATCCCCGAGCTACTCGTCTCTGGCACATGCGTTCGTGTCCCGGTGTTCTCCGGTCACTCACTCGCGATCAACGCTGAGTTTGCTCGTCCGATCTCTCCCGAGCGTGCGACTGAACTGCTCGAGAGTGCACCAGGTGTCGAGGTCACTGACGTTCCGACCCCCTTGCAGGCTGCCGGCGCCGACCCGTCCTTCGTGGGACGCATTCGCGCCGATCAGAGCGTGCCCGGTGGTCGCGGCATCGCGCTGTTCATCAGCAACGACAATCTCCGCAAGGGCGCGGCGCTCAATGCCGTGCAAATTGCCGAGATTGTTGCCGCTGAACTCGCGTAGAGCTAGCGGTCGAGCGACGGAACGGCGAAGCCGAATTCCTTGTAGTCGTCGGCGTATGACTCGACAACCTTGGCGAGCAGCTCGGGCGTATAGAAGTCGGTGATCTTCGAGCTCGCCCCAGTGGAATTGCGGCAGAAGAACTGATCCTGCAGATCCGGTGTGCGAGTCAACTTCGCGACTGTTTCCCACGATGCGTCGAGTTCGTTGAGCCGAATAACGTTGTTGAACTTCACGATGCCGTAACCGATCTGGTCGGTCTGACGCCGCCAGTGCGGATCCTGATCACGTGAAGGCATGGCAGTGACGACGTCGATGAACTGAGCGAAGGAGATATCGCTCGGTGAGTCAGGTGCGTGACCTTGCTCGACCAGGATGTCGAATATGGGCTGCGCCTGCTGCAGGCCCTGGCAGATCTTCTCGAGGTAACCGGAGAGAAGTCGTGAGGCGGGCTCGCGCACGACAGTGAATCGATTGAACTTCCGACTCGACATAGCCTCCTCGAGCAGATCAGCGGGCAACTGAAATGGCTTGATGAATGGGGACATCAAGGAGCGGTCATGTGGACGCTCCTGCACTTTCTCCACGGCGGTGGCGTTTAGCCGAGCAGCCTCGAGGCCCCCGAGAGTTGCCTTCATCGTGCCGCAGCCGGCCTTGGGCACCTCGAAGTAGACATAGCGGTTCACCAAGGAGATGTGGGTGTGCAGATTGACTGAGCGCCAGCCGACCGAGCGCACGAAGGCTCCGGTGGTCTTGCCCAGGTCAGATGCCTTGGGCCGACGATCAGGTGTGCTCATCAGACTCCTGCCAAGAAGCGGTCGGGGGCCGATTTCTCGGCCCCCGACCCTGAGTCGGGGTGGCGGGATTCGAACCCACGACCTCTTCGTCCCGAACGAAGCGCGCTACCAAGCTGCGCTACACCCCGAAGGCTGCACGAGTCTAGCCCAGTCACGGAGGTGCTCAGCGACCGGTCACGGTGAGCAGGGTTGCCTCTGGCGGGCAGGCGAATCGGATAGGTGCATAGGGCGAGGTACCGAGGCCAGCAGAGACATGCAGCGCGGCGCCCTCATGGGCAGAGAGACCCTTGGCTCGCTTTCGATCGAGATCGCAGTTGGTGACCACGGCGCCGAATCCGGGAAGTGCGAGCTGGCCGCCATGGGTGTGACCCGCGAGGATCAAGTCAGCGCCGTCTTCGGCCATGCCATCGAGTACTCGAAGGTAAGGCGCGTGCACGACACCCAAGGCGAGGTCAGCATCGGCAGAGAATTCGCCGGCGACTTCGTCGTATCGATCGCGTGAGATGTGCGGATCGTCGACACCGCGCAGGTCAATCGTGCGGCCGTCGATCTCGAGAACGGCTCGAGCATTGGAGAGGTCGAGCCAGCCTGCCTCGGTGAGTCCGGCGACAAGATCAGGCCAGGGCAGCATCGGACGACTCGGTTCGAGCTGAGACGGGCCGCGCAAGTACTGCGCGGGGTTCAACGGTCGAGGTGCGAAGTAGTCATTGCTGCCGAGTACGAAGGCGCCGGGAACATCGAGCAGTGCTTCAAGAGCATCGAGTGCTTCCGGGACTGCGTCCATGTGCGAGAGAAAATCTCCGGTCGCGATGACGGCGTCGGGACGCAATTCACGAAGTGAGCGCACCCACTCCTTCTTCTTCGTCTGCCCTGGTACGAGATGAAGATCGGAAAGGTGAAGTATGCGAAGTTCGGGCTGCCCCTCGCCGAGAACGGGAACAGTGGCGCGGCGAAGTGTGTAGTTCTGGGCTTCCCAGGCTGAGTACACGAGCCCTGCGGCGCCGAGCGCGAGCACGCCGAGGGCGGCCTTCACAGGAGTGCGCATGGTCAGATCGTGGCACGAAGGGTGCGAGAATACGAAAATGAGCACCCTTAAGGAGACCTTGCAGGCAAATCTCACCACGGCCATGAAGGCGCGTGATGAGCTGACCGCGGCAACCTTGCGGATGGCCTTGACGGCGGTCACTAATGAGGAGGTATCGGGCAAGACAGCCCGTGAGCTCAGTGATGACGAAGTCGTGACAGTGCTCGGCCGTGAGGCCAAGAAGCGGCGCGAGGCCGCTGAGGCCTTCGATTCCGCCGGTCACCCCGATCGCGCGGAGCGTGAACGTGCTGAACTGGGTGTTCTCACGATTTACCTGCCTCAGCAGATGACCGAGGATGAGGTTCGCGCAATCGTCAATGCTGCTGTCGCCGAAGTGGGCGTTGGCCCGCAGAATCTCGGTGCAGTCATGAAGATCGTGCAGCCGCAAGTCAAGGGCAAGGCCGATGGTGGCCAGGTTGCTGCGATCGTTCGCGCGGCATTGGGCTAATCAGGATTACTGCCCCGGATTCGGCGCAGGATCCTGCTGCACCGGAGCAGGGTCTTGACCTGATGCGGCGGGGTCGGTTGCGGGTGCATCCGATGCGACGGGCGACGGCTCAGGATTGGTGAACTCGAAGTTGGGTTGCACCGGCGTCGTAGGCGCGGGCTTGTAGTAACTCGCGGAGGTTTCCCGAGCGGGCTTGAGACCAACACTCGATTCGAGGATGAAGTTGGTCGCGGCATGGCCTTCCGAAGCGCCGGTCATGGCCTCTTTCCAGATTGGTCCTGGCAGAGTGCTTCCGAATACCTGCGAGTAGTAGCGGCCCGCGATTGTGACGTCCTTCATGGGAAAGCCATATCCGCCACGAGGGTCGCCCACCCAGACCGCAGCCGCGATGTCGGGAGTGAAACCTGCGAACCAGACCGCAGCCGACTCATTCGTCGTGCCGGTCTTGCCCGCAGCCGGTCGATCGGCGAGCGACATAGCCTGGCCGGTTC
>CALFIA010000312.1 GCA_937876275.1 uncultured Actinomycetes bacterium
AGGAGATCATCGCCACCGGCAAGGGCCAGAAGAAGACCCGTGCGCTCAAGCGCCTCAAGGTCGTCTCTGCCTTCATGAACACCACCAATTCGCCCACCGGCATGGTGCTCGACGCTGTTCCGGTTATCCCGCCGGATCTGCGCCCGATGGTTCAGCTCGATGGCGGCCGCTTCGCGACCTCTGACCTGAACGATCTCTACCGTCGCGTGATCAACCGCAATAACCGTCTCAAGCGCCTGCTTGATCTCGGTGCACCGGAGATCATCGTCAACAACGAGAAGCGCATGCTTCAGGAGGCCGTCGACGCACTGTTCGACAACGGTCGCCGTGGCCGTCCGGTCACCGGGCCGGGCAACCGTGCGCTCAAGTCGCTGTCCGACATGCTCAAGGGCAAGCAGGGTCGCTTCCGCCAGAACCTGCTCGGCAAGCGCGTCGACTACTCGGGCCGTTCTGTCATCGTCGTCGGCCCGCAGCTCAAGCTGCACCAGTGCGGTCTGCCCAAGCAGATGGCACTCGAGCTGTTCAAGCCGTTCGTGATGAAGCGCCTGGTTGACCTCAACCATGCTCAGAACATCAAGAGCGCCAAGCGCATGGTCGAGCGTTCGCGCCCGGTCGTGTGGGACGTCCTCGAAGAGGTCATCTCCGAGCATCCCGTGCTGCTGAACCGCGCACCTACGCTGCACCGCCTCGGCATTCAGGCCTTCGAGCCTCAGCTGATCGAGGGCAAGGCCATCCAGATTCATCCGCTCGTCTGCACCGCCTTCAACGCGGACTTCGACGGTGACCAGATGGCCGTGCACGTGCCGCTGTCCGCAGAGGCGCAGGCCGAGGCCCGCATCCTGATGCTCTCGAGCAACAACATCCTGTCGCCGGCACATGGTCGCCCGATCACGACGCCGACCCAGGACATGGTGCTCGGCATCTACTTCCTCACCTCGCAGGCCGAGGGCGCAATCGGTGAAGGCCGCGCGTTCTCGTCCATCGCCGAGGCACTCATGGCATTCGACGCCCACAGCCTCTCGCTGCAGGCCGAGATCACCATTCGTCTCACCGACGGCATCCCGCCGGAGGGCTTCGAAGCACCCGAGGGCTGGGTCGCGGGCGAGCCGTTCATGCTGAAGACGACCCTCGGTCGCGCACTCTTCAACGAGGCACTGCCGTCCGACTACCCCTTCGTGAACAAGCAGGTCGACAAGAAGGTTCTCGGCCAGACCGTGAATCAGCTTGCCGAGCTGTACGCGAAGGTCGACGTCGCCAACACCCTCGATCGCCTGAAGGCTCTCGGCTTCCACTGGGCAACCCGCTCGGGCGTCACCATCTCCATCTCCGATGTCGTCACTCCGCCGCGCAAGGCAGAGCTGCTCGGTGTCTCGGAGGAGAAGGCCGACAAGGTGCAGAAGCAGTACGAGCTCGGTCTGATCACCGACTCGGAGCGTCGCCAGGAGCTCATCGAGATCTGGACCCGCGCAACCGACGAGGTTGCCAAGGCCATGTTCGAGAACTTCCCGCGCACCAACCCGGTCTACATGATGGTCGACTCGGGTGCTCGCGGTAACTTCATGCAGGTTCGCCAGATCGCCGGAATGCGCGGCCTCGTGGCAAACCCGAAGGGCGAGATCATCCCGCGTCCGATCAAGTCCAACTTCCGCGAAGGCCTGTCGGTTCTCGAGTACTTCATCTCGACCCACGGCGCGCGTAAGGGTCTTGCTGACACCGCACTCCGTACCGCTGACTCGGGTTACCTAACCCGTCGTCTGGTCGACGTATCACAGGATGTCATCATCCGCGAGGTCGACTGCGGCACCGAGCGTGGCAACGAGCTCGCACTCGCCGAGATGATCGACGGCAAGCTCGTTCCCTTCGACACCATCGACACCTCGGCAGCGACTCGTACGCTTGCTCGCGATGTCGAGGTGGATGGCAAGGTCATCGCATCTGCCGGCGAAGAACTCACGACCCCGCGTCTTGAGGAACTCGTCGCCCAGGGTGCGCAGACCATCCGCGTGCGTTCGGTCCTGACCTGCGAGAGCAAGGTCGGAACCTGTGCAATGTGCTACGGCAAGTCGATGGCGACCGGCAAGCTGGTCGATGTCGGCGAGGCCATCGGCATCATCGCCGCTCAGTCGATCGGCGAGCCCGGCACGCAGCTGACCATGCGTACCTTCCACACCGGTGGTGTGGCAGGCGACGACATCACGCACGGTCTCCCGCGTATCGTCGAGCTCTTCGAGGCCCGCACCCCCAAGGGTGTTGCCCCGATCAGCGAGGTCACCGGTCGCGTGCGCATCGATGACACCGACAAGACTCGCAAGATCGTCGTCATTCCTGACGACGGTTCCGAGGAGATCGCCCAGCCGGTGTCGAAGCGCTCGAAGCTGCTCGTCGAAGACGGCCAGCACGTGCAGGTGGGCCAGCAGCTCATCGCAGGTGCTGTCGATCCCAAGCAGGTCCTTCGTATCCTCGGCCAGCGCTCGGTGCAGCTGCACCTTGTTGACCAGGTGCAGGAGGTCTACCGCTCGCAGGGCGTGTCGATTCACGACAAGCACATCGAGGTCATCGTTCGCCAGATGCTCAAGCGCATCACCATCATCGACTCGGGCGATTCCGAGTTCCTTGCCGGTGAGCTCGTCGAGCGCGGTGCCTTCGAGACCGAGAACCGTCGCGTCGTCTCCGAGGGTGGCACTCCTGCCTCGGGTCGTCCCGAGCTCATGGGTATCACCAAGGCCTCGCTCGCAACCGAGTCCTGGCTGTCGGCGGCCTCCTTCCAGGAGACCACCCGCGTGCTCACCGATGCCGCCATTCATGCCAAGAGCGATCCGCTGCTCGGCCTGAAGGAGAACGTCATCCTGGGCAAGCTCATCCCGGCAGGCACCGGCATGCCGATCTACCGCAACGTCAAGGTCGAGCCGACCGAGGAGGCCAAGCAGGCCATGTACGCCTCGTTCTCCGGCTACGACGACCTGGAGTACAGCGCCTTCGGTGCTTCCTCCGGTGCTGCTGTTCCCCTGGAGGAGTTCGACTTCCGCGGGTACAACAACTAATTCAGAAAAGTCAGAAGGGGCACTCGCATTCGCGAGTGCCCCTTCTGCGTGCCGGGGGAGTGGCAGACGTTAATCGATGCCGTAGCAGCCGGAGCCGGTTCCCGAATTGGACACCGAATCCCCGCCGGTGACGAGTTCGAGGTAATCGGCGGGAAGCTCGTCGTTCTCGAAGGCGAGCTCGACCTTGCCGTCATTCTCGCGAGCGATGATCGCCCAGTCTGCAGGCACGGTCATGCCGGTCTCTGCGGCGATCGTGCCGCTGGGGTCAGCCAGCAAGCGGGCGCGGAGGTCGGCATCGTTATTCGCGTTAGCGACGAGTCCATCGATGGCAAAAGTGATCTTGTTCGTCATGTGAATCCCTTCTGAAGGGGAGGTTAGTGGCCTTCGTCCCAGGGGCAGCATTCGGCACCGATGATGACGCCGCCCGCCACTAACTCGAGGTATTCCTCAGGAAGCTCGTCGTTCTCGAAGGCGAGCTCGACCATGCCGTTGCTCTCGCGAGCGATGATCGCCCAATCGGCCGGCACGGTCATGCCTGTCTCTGCGCCGATCGTGCCGCGCGGGTCGGCGAGCAGACGCGCGCGGAGGTCTGCGTCATTGTTTGCCTCAGCGACGAGGTTGTCGATGGCAAACGTAATGTCCCGAGACATGTAACTCCCTTTCGTTGAGGATTGAGGTTTCGGTGTCTATTTGTTAGCAGTTGCTGAGAAAACTACCGCCAGGCCCGCTGATGCCGCCTGCGACGAGTTCGAGGTAGTCGTCGGGAAGTTCGTCGTTCTCGAAGGCAAGTTCGACCATGCCGTTGTTCTCGCGGGCGATGATCGACCAGTTGTCGGGTGCGGTCATGCCTGTTTCAGCGGCGATGGTTCCGCGCGGGTCGGTGAGAAGTCGAGCTCGCAAGGCTGCGTCACTATTCGCTTCGACCACAAGTGCGTCGATGGCTGACGTGATCGGGTTGGCCATGTGAATCCTTTCGTGGGGTTGGGCGTTCGAGGCTTAGTTCAGGTCGAGGGGCTCGAGGTCACGCCGGACGGTGATACCCATCCAGCGCGTGCCCTGTGCGTGCCCGCTCACGCTGATCTTCAATTCGTTCACGGGATCGTCGGAGTCGGGGAGCCAGGAGAGGACTGCGCGACCTTTCGCGCACTGGGACTCGACCGCCTGCAAATACACCGCTAGGCGCAGGTGCGTGCGTCGGCGTTCCTCATCAGAGTGAATGCTCGGATGAATGGAGACCAGGCGGATCACGGAGGTCGACGGAGACACCCGCCAGATCGGCACCCAGCCGATGACCTCCCCATCACGGCAGATCAGCATGGATTCCTGCATGTCGAGGTACGGCGTATTGAGGAAGGTCTCTGCGAGCCGGTGGATTCCGATGAGCACCTCGCGGTCGACGTGCGAGATGTCGGGCGTCACCGTGATGCCCTCCGGTAGTCGCACCTTGCGCCGCTTCTCGTTGGGCAGGAGCAAGCCTTCCCATCCCAGACTTCGGATGCTTGCCGACTGATCGGCGAAGATCTCGTCTAGACCGACTTCACCGACGAACAGCACATTGACCTGGTCGCTTGCGTCGCCATCGTCAAGAAGGCGTGCACGAAGTGCATCGCGTGCCACATCGATATCGCGATGCCCGCTCTCGCGGGCGCGGATCCTGTATTCCCCAGGGCTTGGGCAGGTGATCGCGATATCTCCGGTCATGCCGGTGCCAATGTCGATGGTCTGCATAGGAGCGCTAGCAGCAGCCATTGCCGTCGGACTGCTGGCCGGCACGTCGCGAGGTACCGCCGTCTCCGAGCCCGCCCGAGACAACCTCGAGGTAATCGTCGGGCAGCTCGTCGTTCTCGAACGCGAGCTCGACCATGCCGTTGTTCTCACGAGAGATGACGGCCCAGTCGTCGGGCACCGTCATGCCGGTCTCGGCGAGGATCGTGGCCTTCGGATCGGCCAGCATCTGCTGGCGCAGGCGCTCATCGCCTTGAATTCGTGCCATCAATTCGTCGATGGTGGCGGGGATGTCGTCGCCCATGTGAGTGTCCTTCCGATGTCTTCAGGTGGAGTTACGAATGGGCGGTCTGGAGTGGTGTGGGAAGGACGGGAGCCAGATCGCGACGGACGGTGATGCTCATCCAATGGGTGAGATTCGCGGCTCCACCGACGCTGAGCTTGAGCTCATTGACGGGGTCGCCGTTATCGGGCAACCAGGAGAGCACGGAGCGTCCCTGCGAGCACTGAGACTCGACTGCGAGTGCGTATGCCGAAAGGCGCAGGTGAGTGCGTCTGCGCTCCTCGTCCGCAAGAATCCTCGGATGAAGGATCACCGGGCGGATGACGGAGGTCGTCGTTGTCAGCCTCCAAATCGGCACCCAGCCCACGATGTCGTCGCTCTTGTGGATCACCATGGATTCCCGCAGGTCGATATTCGGTGAGTCGAGGACACCCTCCGAGAATTGATGAATGCCCACGAGGACCGAGCGTGACACGTGGGAAACGTCAGGAGTAACGGTGA
>CALFIA010000313.1 GCA_937876275.1 uncultured Actinomycetes bacterium
TGCATCTCCAACTGCGACAAGATCACGCCGGGCATGCTGATGGCTGCCATGCGGTTGAACATTCCGACTGTCTTCGTATCCGGCGGCCCTATGGAGGCCGGCAAGGTCCAGTGGCACGGCTCGGAGCGGGCAGTTGATCTCGTCGATGCGATGGTCGAGGCCGCTGACTCGAAGAATTCCGATGCAGATGTCGCAGCGATGGAGCGCTCGGCCTGCCCGACCTGCGGTTCCTGCTCCGGCATGTTCACTGCTAACTCGATGAACTGCCTCACCGAGGCCCTTGGTCTCTCCCTTCCGGGCAATGGCTCGACTCTTGCGACTCACGCAGATCGCCGTCAGCTCTTCCTGAGAGCCGGTCAGCTCATCGTCGAACTGGCGAAGCGCTACTACGAGGGTGACGACGATTCGGTCCTGCCACGGTCCATCGCCACTTTCGATGCATTCGAGAATGCGGTGGCGCTGGATATCGCCATGGGTGGCTCGACCAACACTGTTCTGCACCTTCTTGCCGCCGCGCAGGAGGCCAAGGTCGAATTCACGATGGCCGATATCGATCGGCTCTCGCACCAGATTCCGCATCTGTGCAAGGTGGCTCCGTCGATCCAGACCGTGCACATGGAAGACGTCCACCGCGCCGGTGGCGTCATGCGCATCCTCGGCGAGCTCGATCGCGCCGGCAAGCTGCATACGAACCTGCCCACCGTTCACTCACCATCGATGGCAGAAGCTCTCCAGAACTGGGATATCGCGCAGACCTCGAATCCGGAGGTCATCGAGTTCTACCGTGCTGCGCCCGGCGGCGTGCCGACCCAGGTCGCGTTCTCGCAGGATCGTCGGTATGCGGAGGTCGATATCGATGCCAGTGAGGGCGTCATCCGCGATCTCGAGCACGCCTTCTCGCAGGACGGCGGCCTCGCTGTTCTCTACGGCAACCTCGCCGAGGACGGCTGCATCGTCAAGACTGCCGGTGTGGCCAGCGAACTACTAACCTTCAGTGGTCCGGCACGCGTATTCCAGTCTCAAGATGAGGCAGTCGAGGGCATCCTCAACGATCGAGTCAAGGAAGGCGACTGCGTCGTCATTCGCTACGAAGGTCCGCGTGGCGGCCCTGGCATGCAGGAGATGCTCTACCCGACCTCGTACATCAAGGCCAAGGGCCTGGGCAAGGCGTGCGCCCTCGTGACCGATGGTCGCTTCTCCGGCGGTACGTCCGGCCTGTCGATCGGGCACGTCTCCCCGGAGGCCGCCTCAGGAGGAGCCATTGCCCTTATCGAGGAGGGTGACACGATCGTGATCGACATCCCGGCACGCTCGATCCGCATCGATGTTCCAGATGCCGAGCTCGCCCGCCGTCGGGCAGCGATGGAGGCCCTGGGCAAGCAGGCCTATACCCCGATCGGGCGCGAGCGCCCGGTCTCGGATGCCCTGAAGGCCTACGCCGCCATGGTCACCTCGGCCGATACTGGCGCCGTGCGAGACGTCTCCAGGCTCGGCTAGCAGCCCGATCACACCCCCGTCGGCCTCCGTCCGCGCGGACGGAGGCCGATGCCGTGGCCTGGCTCACGTGAATTTGGGGGTGACAGGAGTGAGCGGGCTGGGTATGGTTCTGCTCATGGCAAAGCTTGTAGTAGTTACCGAGCGCGTGGGCTGATACGCATAAACCCCACGCGCGCCCTCCGTTACCCAGCCGGGTCGGGGGGTTTTTCATTGAGCAGGCACGGACGAAGAAGGAACTGATGAGCGAGCAGATCACCGGGGCGCAGAGCCTGGTGCACTCCCTGGAGTCGGCGGGGGTGACCGACATCTTCGGCATCCCGGGCGGGGCGATCCTGCCCCTGTACGACCCCCTCATGGATTCGAGCCAGATCCGGCACATCCTCGTACGCCATGAGCAAGGTGCCGGGCACGCAGCCGAGGGTTACGCGTACACCAGCGGCAAGGTCGGTGTCTGCATGGCGACCTCCGGCCCCGGTGCTACCAACCTGGTGACCCCGATCGCCGACGCCAACATGGACTCCGTCCCGATGGTGGCCATCACCGGCCAGGTGTCGTCTTCCTTCATCGGAACCGACGCCTTCCAGGAAGCCGACATCCGCGGCATCACGATGCCGATCACCAAGCACAGCTTCCTGGTCACCAAGGCCGACGACATCCCGCGGGCGATCGCCGAGGCGTTCTACCTGGCGTCATCCGGTCGCCCCGGCCCCGTGCTCGTCGACGTGGCCAAGGACGCCCTGCAGGCCATGACCACCTTCGAATGGCCCACGAGCATCGACCTGCCGGGCTACCACCCGGTTACACGCCCGCATGCCAAGCAGGTGCGCGAAGCA
>CALFIA010000314.1 GCA_937876275.1 uncultured Actinomycetes bacterium
TACTGCGATGCCCCCGGCCCGCTCGAGACTGCGCCCGTTCCCACTTTTGTTGCAGTCTCGCCGACACCCGCTGATTGGTCACCGGAACGCGTCGATTCCTTCTACCGCGAATACAACGGTGTGCAGCTGCACGACCTCACCATCCACGAAGCCTTCCCTGGCCACGTCCTGCAACTCGCGCATGCCCGAGCACTCAAGGCAGCATCGCCGGTGCGCAAGTTCGGTATGAGCGGAGTCTTCGTCGAAGGCTGGGCGGTCTACGCGGAACAGTTGATGATCGATCGCGGCTACACGCCCACCGATGATGCGCGCTCTGCGTTAGCGATCCGCCTGCAGCAGCTGAAGATGCAATTGCGCATGACAATTAACGCGATCCTGGATGTCGGCGTGCATGCCGGAGACATGACCGAAGGCGAAGGCCTCGCGCTGATGCGCGAACGCGGCTTCCAGGAGGAGGGCGAAGCTGTCGGCAAGTGGCGCCGAGCGCTTCTTACTTCAGGCCAGCTGCCGACCTACTTTGTCGGCTATAAGGCGGTCACCGAGATTGCGAACGATCTGCGCGTGATGCACTCGGACTGGAGTGACCGTCAGGTGCACGATCTGATGCTCAGCCAGGGGTCGCCGGCGCCGCGGCACCTGCGAACCCTGCTGGGCATCTGACTTAGCGAATCTGGATCGGTGACAGGCCTACATCGACAGGCTTGCCGCCGATGCGACCGCCATCTCCATTGCTCCCGTACCAGTCATTGCCCAGTCCGGTGGCATCGAGCTGGACTGTCTTGCCGTTAGTCCAGGCAAGCGTCATGTTCGATCCATTCTGCGCCGTGAGCTGGCAGAGCGTGACCACGGTCGAAGGATCCGATGCCGGGCTGGCATCACTACATCGCTGCATCCGAGAGCCCACGAGCCAGCCATAAGTGATATCCCAGGCGATCCGCTGGTAGGGAGTATTCGGATTCAGCTGGATCCCGAGCTTGTTGTAGTAGTCAGGGGTCCACAGGAACCAGAAGACGTGATCGATGCCGTAGCGCACTGAGTCGATGAAGGTGCGCGAGATGTAAGCGCCCGAAGTCGTCTGATCCAGGTCGATGTGATTCTGCTGCAGGCCGGCGAGTCCGAAATTCACCTCGGAGTCGTAGATCGGCTTCACCGGTGCACCGTTCACGGCAAGCATGGTCTTGAACTGCGTAACACCATCGAGGCGTTCTGCCGGGCCGCCATTGGCGCTCGGGTAGCTGTGCACGGCATACCCGTCAATCGGCCAGCCGATCTTGGCGAGCTCCTTGAGGTAAGCGTCGTAGTTGGTGACGAACGCGCCTTCGGCGCGGGTGCCCGTGCTCGCCGCCACGACGTTGCCGCCGCTGGGGCAGTCGGTGAGGGCTCGGCGTACCTGCTTCGTGACCTGTGCGAGTTGCTCCTGCGTGCCCTTCCAGAAGGTTTGAAGGTTGCCTTCATTCCATGCTTCGTACGTAGTGATCTTTCCGCCACCTTGACCGCACAGTGCCTTGACGAAGTCATAGACATCGTTCATGTTGCTTGGCGCGGAGTTCGGAGAGCCGTCACCGGCCCACGCGGGGGTGTTGCCCAACACGTACATGACCTCGCGGCCCTGAGCGATCGGCGAAGCCAATGCCTGCTTGAGCTTGGTCCAGTTGTAAACACCCTTGCTGGGGTTGAGATCGGCCCACGAAACAGCTGAGTCCCACAGGCGCAGGTAGCCGTAATTCACCGTAGGTGCTGAACCGGTGTCCGGTGGTGCGTGAAGACCGAAGAGCGAAGGAGTCACCGGCGGCGTCACCGGAGTTCCATAGTCGCTATAGATGCGGAGCCCATTCGAGGAAGTGCCTGACTTGCCTTGATCAGGAACGACAATGTTGGAGGGTACTGGCGGGATATTCCTCAGTGCGCCGAACGCGGCGTAAGGGTCACCGCCACCCCTGAAGATGTCAAGCATATCTTCGTAGTCAGAAAGCCACGCGAGGACTCGCGGCTCAATTTGCGAAAGATCTCCGACGACGAGTTGGTAGCCATCGGGAGCCATAATCGCTTTGCGTAAGAACGAACCTCGCTTGAGGTTTTGCATGTTAATGGCCGAGCCTTTGGCGGCAGTCCAACGACCTGTTTGCGCACCATAGTAGGAGAGAGGGACGGGTAAAGCGCCGCGCTTGCTGATGTCGAGGAACCGTTGAGCACGTGTCCGTTCAGTGGTTGATTTAACCTTAAGACGCGCTTGGCAAAGTA
>CALFIA010000315.1 GCA_937876275.1 uncultured Actinomycetes bacterium
GCCGCCCTCACCCGAGTTCGAGCGGCCTCCGAACGAGTTCAGCGCGATGGCGAGTGTCTCGTGCGCCTCAGCAGAGATCGATCCATACGACATGGCGCCAGTCGAGAACCGCTTGATGATGCTCGCCGCAGACTCGACCTCGTCGATAGGCACCGGTGGGCGAAGGCCTTCGCGAAGATTGAAAAGACCGCGCAAGGTCATCAACCGCTCAGCCTGGCTGTCGACGCGCTCGGTGTATTCCTGGAAGATGTCAAAGCGCTTATTGCGAGTTGCGTGCTGGAGCCTGAAGACGGTTTCGGGATCGAACAGATGCGGCTCCCCCTCACGACGCCACTGATATTCACCGCCCACATTGAGAGTGCGATGGGCAGGAGCAATGCCTGACGGTGGGTAAGCCACGGCATGTCGCGCTGCGACTTCCTGCGCTATGACATCGAGACCGATGCCACCGAGCTTCGACGACGTGCCCACGAAATAGGTGTCAACGAGTTCACGTGAAAGTCCGATGGCCTCGAAAATCTGTGCGCCACGGTAAGAAGCCACGGTCGACACACCCATCTTCGACATCACCTTGAGCAGGCCCTTGCCGAGAGACTTCACGACGTTGCGCATTGCCTTCTCGGGCGTCACCCCTTCGATGACACCGCGGCGAACGAGGTCCTCGACGGACTCAAGTGCCAAATACGGATTCACAGCCGCAGCGCCGTATCCGATGAGCAACGCGACATGGTGAACCTCGCGGACGTCGCCTGCCTCGATCAACAGGCTGACCATGGTGCGAGTCTTAGTGCGCACCATGTGGTGGTGCACAGCCGCGCAGAGCAGCAGCGAGGGAATGGGGGCCATCTCCGCATTGCTATCTCGGTCAGACAGCACAATGAAGCGCTTGCCTTGACGGATGACGGCATCGACCTCGTGGAAGATCTCGGTGAGGCGATGGGCGAGGCCCTCGCCACCTTGTGACACGCGGTACAGACCGCTGATGCGCACGCCGGCAAATCCGGGTTGAGTGCCGTCGGCATTGATGTGCAGGATCTTCGCCAGTTCATCGTTATCGATCACCGGGAACGGCAGCACGACGCCTCGCGAGTGCTCGGGGCTCGGCTCAAGAAGATTGCCCTCGGGCCCAATGATGCTCGAGAGCGACGTGACGATCTCCTCGCGGATTGCATCAAGCGGAGGATTGGTCACCTGGGCGAAGAGCTGCTGGAAGTAGTCGAACAGCAGGCGCGGACGTGCCGAAAGCACGGCGACAGGGGTGTCGGTGCCCATCGAACCGATCGGCTCTATGCCCAGCTTCGCCATGGGTTCGACGATGATGCGCAGTTCTTCCTCTGTGTAGCCGAAGGTCTGCTGCCGACGAGCCACCGAACCATGCGTGTGCACGATGTGCTCGCGCTCAGGCAGCTCATCGAGGTGGATGAGCCCAGCATCGAGCCACTCCTGGTACGGCTCCTGAGCCGCGAGATGTGACTTGATCTCGTCATCCTCGATGATCCGGTGCTGCTCAGTATCGACAAGGAACATCAGCCCGGGCTGAAGGCGACCCTTGCGCACAATGGTGGCGGGGTCTATGTCGAGAACACCTGACTCGGAACCGAGAACCACGAGCCCGTCATCGGTCACCCAGAATCGCCCTGGGCGCAGTCCGTTCCGGTCGAGCACGGCTCCGATCACCGTGCCGTCGGTGAAGCAGACATTCGCGGGGCCGTCCCAGGGCTCCATGAAGGTGGCGTGGTACTCGTAGAAAGCGCGCCGCGCAGGATCCATGCTGAGGTTGTTCTCCCAGGCTTCCGGGATCATCATCAGGACCGAATGCGGCAAGGAACGACCGCCGAGGTGCAGTAATTCGAGCACCTCGTCAAAGGAAGCCGAATCACTGCCGCCGTTAGCGCAGATCGGGAACAGCCGCGTGGGATCACCGGGCAGCACGGACGAGGTAAGAAGCGATTCGCGTGCGCGCATCCAGTTGCGATTGCCCTGAACCGTATTGATCTCGCCGTTATGGGAGATGTACCGGTACGGATGGGCAAGGGGCCACGAGGGGAAGGTGTTTGTGGAGAATCGTGAGTGCACCAGGGCAAGAGCCGAGGCAACCCGATCGTCGGAGAGATCGGGATAGAACGGCTCCAGTTGACCGGTCGTGAGCATGCCCTTGTAGACGATGGTGCGTGACGACAGTGAGCCGAAGTAGACCCCCGCCTCATGTTCTGAGCGCTTTCGAAGACCGAAGACCATCCGGTCGAGCTCAAGCCCTCTCAGTCGTGGTGTCGTGCTCACGAAAAGCTGCTCGAATACGGGCATCACACTGCGCGCTGTAGCGCCTACCGTCGAGGGATCGACCGGGACCGACCTCCAGCCGAGAACTTCAACGCCCTCCTCCGCTGCGATGGCCTCGATTCGCGACTTGGCGTGTGCACGTGCCGATTCGTCAACCGGGAGGAATGCGATACCTGCTGCGTAGGCGCCAACGTCGGGAAGCGGGAAGGAGACCTCGTCGCGGAAGAAGGCATCAGGGATCTGGATCAAGATGCCAGCCCCATCGCCGCTGTCTGGCTCGCTGCCAGATGCCCCGCGGTGCTCAAGATTGCGCAGAGCAGTCAGTGCCTTGTCGACAATGTCGTGTGAAGGAATACCGGTCAAGGTGGCGACGAAGGCAACACCGCAGGCGTCGTGCTCATGAGAGGGGTCATAGAGACCTTGAGCTGCCGGAGCGTTGGAGTAGCGGGCCATCAGTTGTCCTTGTCGTCGCCGGGTTTCACTCGGGCATGCCCGAGCCACTCACAGGACGACGTTGGCCTGCCTGCGAATTCTAGGCCATGGACGCGCGGAGGACGAATCGAGCCTGGGCGACGTCGATACCCATCTGGTCCAGGAATCCCTGAAGGGAGTCGAAGACTGCCTGGCCCCGGAGAAAGCGAACGAAACTGACCCGAGCCGGCTCGCCGTAGAGGTCGAGACCTTCGCGATCGAGGCAATAGGCCTCGACCCTCAACTCAGCGCCCTCAAACTGGGGATTCGTGCCCACTGATATCGCCGAGGGGTATCTCTCCCCCGCAGCCTCGAGCCAGCCGGCGTACACCCCATCGGCAGGCACCAGCATGCCGGGCGCAGTCTGCACATTGGCGGTGGGATAACCGAGATCACGACCACGATGGTCACCGTGAACGATGGTGCCCGTGAGCGAGAACTGCCGACCGAGAACCTCAGCCGCCTCTTCGACCTCGCCATTCGAGACCAGGCGACGGACTCGGGTGGACGACCACGGGGCCGAATCGGCAGCGACGGGCACGACGTGCGCCAAGATTCCCCGCGCCCCGCACTCAGACACCAGCAGTTCAGGCGTACCGGCCGCTAAGCGACCGAAGCGGAAGTTCTCCCCGACGACCACGTGAGCTGCATGCATCCGTTCGACCAGCGCGTCTTCAATGAACTCGACCGGCGTGATGTGGGCGTACTCGGGGGTGAATTCGATGACCACCACCTCGTCAGCGCCAGCTTCGAGGAGAAGCTGAATCCGATCCTCCAACGACGCGACCTGGGCAGGAACCGACTCCGGTCGCAGCACGACGGACGGGTGCGGGAAGAAGGTGATTGCTACCAGAGGCAGCCCCGCCTGATCCGCCAGAGCTCGAGCCGACTCGATCAAGGTGCGGTGGCCACGATGTACACCGTCGAAGACGCCTATGCAGGCGACAACTCTCTGGGTCGACTCATTCATCAGGACCCCAGCCTAGATCAGCCGACGAAGACCGCGAGGTAACGCAGTCGATCCCCAGCCGGCTCCGCGAGGGCAAGTAGCTCCCCTTTGTCGGACAGGAGCGCGGTGAGTTCGGTGAGTTCGGTGAGGGAGCATTCGCACTGGCGGCCATGACGCACATGCTCGGAATTTTCACTGTCCAACGTCAACGTGGGGAAGCATGTCCTGGCAGCTTCGGTGAGCGGAATCAGCGATTGAGCGTTCAATTCATCGAGACTGGCGGCCCGCTTGACGTCGAAGACACCGATCCGAGTTCTTCGCAACATGGTCAGATGCCCACCCACGCCCAAGGCTTCACCCAGATCACGAGCCAGGGCGCGTACGTAGGTGCCCGTGCTGCACTCGACCCGAACCTCGATATCGAGCCAGTCTCCGAGGCGACGCATCGACACGCGCTCGAAGGCGGACACCGTGACAGCTCGGGCTTTGAGATCAACGTCTTCGCCCGCTCGCACCCGTGCGTAGGAGCGCTTGCCGTCCACCTTGATCGCACTCACCGAGCTGGGAACCTGCTGGATCTCACCAGTGAGCGTGTCCATCGCAGCGTCGATCGCCGCTTCGGTCAGGCCATCCACGAGCCCTGCGGGAGCCGAGCTCAGCAACTCTCCCTCCGCATCGTCGGTGACCGTGGTGCTGCCGAGTCGAATGGTGGCGAGATATTCCTTGTCGTGAAGTGCCAGATGACCCAAGAGGCGAGTGGAGCGTTCCACACCAAGGATCAATAGACCGGTTGCCATTGGGTCCAAGGTTCCGGCATGACCTACCTTGCGAGTGCCCAGTGCGCGACGTGCAACGGAGACCGCACCGTGCGAGGTAATGCCACCGGGCTTGTCGACGAGGAGTAGTCCGGAAGGCACCGGGGTGCCGAGCGAGGAACTCATGCCCCGGAGTCGGCATCCTCATCGCGAGGATGACGGTACGGATCTGCGTCGCCTGCGTAGGTTGCACGCTCCGCCTGCTCATGTACCTGCGCGTCTGCCTCTGCTGCCTTGCGAAGGAGATCGTCAAGTTGACGCGCATTGTCGGGAATCGCGTCGAGGAAGAAGGCCAGACTCGGGGTGAACTTGATGCCGGTCTGCTTGCCGACCTCACTGCGAAGAACACCCTTTGCCGACTCGAGGGCCGCCGCTGTGGCTACGCGCTCCTCATCGTCGCCATAGACCGTGTAGAAGACCGAGGCCTCACGAAGATCCGGAGTGACCCGCACGTCGGTGATCGTGATGAAACCCAGCCGTGGATCCTTGATCCTCATCTCGAGAGTCTCGGCCACGATCACCTTGATGCGGTCGGCCATCTTTCGCTGGCGGGCCTCACTACTCATGGCTTTCTCGGCTTCTCGCGCATCTCGTAGGTCTCGATGACGTCGTCGACCTTGACGTCCTGGAAACTTCCCAGGTTGATGCCGCACTCAAAGCCTTCGCGCACCTCGGTGACGTCGTCCTTGAAACGACGCAGGCCAGCCACGGCCACGCTCTCGGCCACGACTGCGCCATCGCGAATAAGCCGCGCCTTCGAGTTGCGCTTGATCTCGCCTGATTGCACGAGGCAGCCGGCGATGGTGCCGAACTTGCTCGACTTGAAGACCTCGCGCACCTCGGCAGTACCAAGCTGCACCTCTTCGTATTCGGGCTTGAGCATGCCCTTAAGTGCTGCTTCGACCTCTTCGATCGCCTGGTAAATGACGCTGTAGTAGCGAACGTCGACACCTTCTTCGGCAGCAAGCTCGGCAACCTTGCCCTCGGGACGAACATTAAAGCCGATGATCACCGACTTCGAGGCGCTTGCCAACGTGACGTCGTTCTTGTTGATGGCGCCGACACCACGGTGAATAACGCGCAGCGAGACTTCCTCACCGACGTCGATCTTGAGAAGTGCATCTTCAAGGGCCTCGACCGAACCGGACACGTCACCCTTGATGATGAGAGTGAGCTCGGAGATCTCACCGCGCTCGACCGACTCGAGGAAGTCCTCAAGAGAGCGCTTGACGCGATTGCGCGCGAGCAGCGCATTGCGCTCGCGAGCCTGTCGAGTCTGAGCGATCTGGCGTGCGATGCGATCTTCGGCCACGACCATGAAGCTGTCGCCCGCGCCTGGGACCGAAGTGAGACCCAGTACCTGCACCGGGAACGAGGGACCGGCCTCCTCAACGACATTGCCTTCGTCGTCGAGCATGGCGCGCACGCGACCGAAAGCGTCACCGGCGACGATCGAGTCACCAGCACGAAGGGTGCCGCGTTGAACGAGGACAGTCGCAACGGGGCCGCGACCGCGATCGAGGTGGGCTTCGATCGCAACGCCTTCGGCCTGCTGCACGGGATTAGCACGAAGATCCAGCGCCGCGTCAGCCGTGAGAAGCACCGCATCAAGAAGACCCTCGATACCGGTGCCGGCCTTTGCAGAGACGTCAACGAACATCGTGTCGCCGCCGAACTCCTCGGCCACCAAGCCGTACTCGGTCAACTGAGTGCGGACCTTCATCGGGTCAGCACCTTCCTTGTCGACCTTGTTCACTGCTACGACGATCGGAACACCTGCGGCCTGAGCGTGATTGAGTGCTTCGATGGTCTGAGGCTTCACACCGTCGTCGGCGGCAACCACCAGGATCGAGATGTCAGTGACCTGCGCACCTCGAGCACGCATGGCCGTGAAGGCCTCGTGACCAGGGGTATCGATGAAGGTGATCTTGCGATCGCCGTCGGCGGTGTGCGCAGTCGCCTGGTACGCGCCGATGTGCTGAGTGATGCCACCAGCTTCGCCACCGATGACATTGGTCTTGCGAATCGCATCCAGAAGTCGGGTCTTGCCGTGGTCAACGTGACCCATGACAGTAACGACAGGCGGACGCACGACGAGATCGTCCTCGTTGCCCTCATGCTCACCAAACTCAAGGTTGTAGGACTCAAGCAGCTCGCGGTCCTCATCTTCAGGCGAGACCACTTCGACGCTGTAGCTCAGCTCTTCACCAAGCAAGCGCAGGGTGTCGTCGTCGATGGACTGCGTCGCGGTGACCATTTCACCCAGGCCAATGAGCACCTTGACGAGGTCAGCCGGCATCGCGTTGATCTTCTCGGCGAAGTCAGTCAGGCTCGCACCACGCGGCAGACGCACGGTCGCGCCGCCACCGCGCATGATGCGCACGCCCTCCATGACCGGGGCCTGCATGTTGTCGAATTCCTGGCGCTTGGCGCGCTTGGACTTGCGACCCTTGGAAGGCCGACCACCTGGGCGACCGAAGGCACCCGCAGTCGTACCGCGACCACCGGGGCCACTGCGGCCGGGGAATCCACCGCCCGGAGCTCCACCGGGAGCCCCACCGGGCGCGCCTGATGACCGACCGGCAAAACCGCCACCCGGTGCTCCACCGGGACGGCCCGCACCACCGGGGCGACCGCCAGGTGCTCCACCGGGCGCCCCGCCCGGACGACCGGGACCGCCAGGACCACCCGGACGACCAGTGGGAGCTGGCCGCGCCTGTCGAGCGGGCATGGAGCCGGGGTTGGGACGCGGGGCTCCAGGAACGCCGCCTGCTGCAGGTGCCGGACGACCCATGCCGGTGCTGCCACCGAAGGGGTTGTTACCCGGGCGCGGGCCAGCGGGACGCGGCCCCGCCGCAGGTGTGGGGCTCGCGGATGCGGCAGGTGCGGACACCTCATCGGCCGGCGCGGCGTCTGCCGTGGGCGCAGCCGGTGCCGGTGCGGCCTTCATGGCTGGCTCGGCAGGTGCAGGCGGTTCGTTGGATGGTGCGGGAGCCTCGACAGGAGCCTCAGCGGCCGCGGCAGCCTTCTTGGTGGTCTTCTTGGCTGCCGTCTTCTTCGCAGGAGCCTCGACAGCCGGCATAGCTTCCTTGAGCTTGCGGATGACGGGGGCCTCAACCGTGGAGGAGGCAGACTTTACGAACTCACCGAGTTCTTGCAGCTTGGCAAGAACGTCCTTACTTGAAACCCCGAGCTCTTTAGCGAGCTCGTGGACCCGGACCTTCGACACAACTCTCCTGTCTTTGGCCCGGGCTTACCGCTCCGGGCCGTCAGTTCAAACGACGCATGGTCAAATCCGTGCGTTCATCGGGTGTAAGTCCTCATGAGGGGCTCCCGAACGGTGGGCGGAGATCAGGGCGGATGTGCCGCTGACCAAGAGGCACTATACCTGCAGCGCGCCTGGCCCCTGAACCAACGACAGGTCGACGTCGCCCTCAAGCCGAAGTGCCCGTGCCCAGGCTCGGCGTTTCGTGGCCTCGGGCACGCAGTCTGGATGCACCCACGCTCCCCTACCAGGCAGACGGTTCTGGGGATCCGGAGTGACTGCCTGACCCACGGCGACCACATGAGCCAGGGCCGGATCAGTGTCAGGCTCT
>CALFIA010000316.1 GCA_937876275.1 uncultured Actinomycetes bacterium
GAGGTCGTCCTGGTCACCGGTCTCGCCGCATCGCCTGGTGCTGCTGTTGGCCGCATCGCACTCACGAGCGAAGAAGCATGCGAGATGGCCGAGGCCGGCGACTCCGTGATTCTCGTCGCCGCTGAGACAACCCCGGGTGATCTGCCGGGCATGATGGCCGCGGCCGGCATCCTCACTGTCACCGGCGGGTCTGCTTCGCACGCGGCAGTCGTGGCGCGCGGCATGGGTCGCCCCGCGATCTGCGGTGCAGGCGGGATGCGCATCGATCGCGCCGCCGGCACCGTGACTGCAGGTGAGCACGTACTTCATCGAGGCGATGTCATCTCCGTTGACGGAGACGCGGGCGCTGTGTATGTCGGTGCGGTGCCGATTGAGCGACCCGAGCCGTCCTTCGCGCTTTCCACGGTTCTCAACTGGGCTGATGACGTGCGTCGTCTCGGCATTCGCGCCAACGCCGATACGGGCGTCGACGCTGGTGTTGCCATGGATAACGGCGCAGAGGGTATTGGCCTGTGCCGTACCGAGCACATGTTCCTCGGTGATCGACTTCCGTTCATTCGCCGCGTGATCCTCTCCTCGAGCCCTGAGGAGGAAGAACTCGCACTCGCCGCGCTTGCCGAGGCGCAGCGTGAAGATTTCCGTGATCTGCTGCTTGCTGTCGGTGACCGTCCGGTCACCGTGCGTTTGCTCGATGCCCCCATGCACGAATTCCTCCCGACTGAGCATGAAGAGGTCGACGAGGCCTGGGCGAAGATGGCCGAGGGTCTGCACGAGGAGAATCCGATGCTTGGCGTGCGCGGCGTGCGTCTCGCGCTGATTCACGAAGGCCTGTATCCCGCGCAGGTCGAAGGCCTGTTCAATGCCTGGATCGACGTCAATACCCAGCACGGCATCGCACCGACTCTCGAGGTCATGATCCCGCTCGTCTCGATTCCTGACGAGTTGCTGATGAGTCTTCGTCTTATCCGTCGGGTCAATCAGGAAGTCGCGTCGCGCACCGGCATCGTCGTGCCGTTCTCGATCGGCACCATGGTCGAGACACCTCGTGCGGCACTCATGGCCGATCAGCTCGCGCAGTGGGCCGAGTTCATCTCCTTCGGTACCAATGACCTCACGCAGCTGACCTATGGCTTCTCGCGCGATGACGTCGAGCGTCGCATGCTCGGCACCTACCTCGAGCGCGGCCTGCTCACCGTGAGTCCGTTCTCCGAGCTCGACGAGTGGGGAGTCGCAGGGCTGATGGAGATTGCTGCGGCCAAGGCGCGTTCCGCACGGCCAGACATCAAGCTGGGCATCTGCGGCGAGCATGGCGGCGATCCGGCCTCGATCGCTCTGTGCGAGAAGCTCGGGCTGAACTACGTGTCATGCTCGCCGAGTCGCGTGCCCATCGCGCGCCTGGCTGCCGCGCACGCGGTGCTTGACTCCGAGTAACCGCGGCGGGCAGCGGGACCGTCGCCAGTCGAGGGACTCACCGTTATCAATTCGAGACCTTCCACTGCCCGACGATGGTCAATATCCGGGCCAGCGGGGAAAAATACTAGGAAGACCTTGCAAATTGGATTTCCGGCACTAGTGTTCGACAGACATTGAGGGAGGCTGCATGACCACGGCACTGTCGGTTCGCGACGCAACGAAGATCTTCGGTGGGCAGACTGCGCTCGATCACGTGAGCATCGACGTCCAGCCCGGCGAGGTGCGCGCCCTGGTCGGACAGAACGGCTGCGGCAAGTCGACCCTGATCAAGATCCTCGCCGGCTTTCATGAGCCTGAGCCGGGCACCTCGGTCACCGTCGGCGGCACCGAGCTCGAGTTCTCCAGCGCCACCGCCAGCGAGGCAGCCGGCCTTCGCTTCGTTCATCAGGATCTCGGTCTCGTGGCGAACCTCGATGCCGTCGACAACATGGCGATCGGTCAGGGCTACATCACCAACATGACCAAGACCATCAGCTGGCGCAAGGAGCGCAACGCTGCTCGCGAGGCGCTCAAGGAACTCGGCTACGACATCAACGTGCGCGTGCCCGTAGGTGCATTGCAAATGTCGGAGCGCACGGCGGTGGCTATCGCGCGAGCGATGTCGACCCGCGGCAGCGAGACCAAGATGCTCATTCTCGACGAGCCAACGGCGAACCTGCCCGGTGCTGAGGCCCAGCGCCTTTACAAACTAGTGCGCGGTGTGGCCGATCGCGGTATCGCCGTTCTCTTCGTCTCGCATCACTTCGACGAAGTCTTCGAGATGGCCGACTCCGTCACGGTGCTCCGCGATGCGAAGCACATCATCACGCGGCCGGTCTTCGAAGCTCTGTTCGACACCTACTCGTTCACGACGAACAACCCTGTTTCGAGCTCCATGCAGAAGATCGTCGAGCTGCTCGACGCCCATGGGCGCGGGGATCGCACCCAGGTCCTTGAGCTTGGCGACGGCCTTCAGGGTTTGAAGCAAGGCACACAACGAGAGACGCACCGTCTCCGGTCTTTGACAGCCTGCTCTCACTCGGCTGACTTGTGCCAATATTCTGAAGCGCCAAGGCCACCATGGCCGTCAACGGACCCGCCAATGCCGCAAGGGCGGCAAGAGAGCCGAACCAGACAGTTGAAATTAACGCCGCTTGCTCAGTCGTAACGTCTTCAGGCAATCTACCATAGATCCGCCCAGCCAATCTTCTCACCTGATCCTCTTTAGCAAGGAGGA
>CALFIA010000317.1 GCA_937876275.1 uncultured Actinomycetes bacterium
CCATTACTGACACCCGTGGGTGCATGCGAATTCCAGCCCGGCACCATCGGCACGCTCGTTGCGGGAATCACGGCAACAGCCGCGCCTGCGCGTCGAGCCATCGAAATGCCGTCACCCTGAATGCTCGTCGGCGCCAAACTGCTGAAGTCCTCTGGCTCGAGGCCGAGGAACTCCCGCACCAACTCGGGATTCCAGTCATATGTGCTCGTGGCCAGGACTACCGGACCGTGAAGTTCCTCCTCACCTTGATCCGCGTGCATCTTCACTCCGATGACAGCACCCTGATTGTCAACGAGAAGGTCGGTCACCGGTGTCGAAAGACGAATGGAGATGAGGGGCTCGCGGAGAGCGCGAGCGAGAAAGGCGGCGAATACTCCGGTTCCGAAAGTGAGCGGATCCTGGGAGCCTGCGACCTGACCGGGGTTAGCCCCTGACTTACCGAAGGCCGGCACGCCACCGTGGTTGGCAATCTCGAGGTCTTCGTCAGCGGCGACGCTGGAGGAACGACGCCCCTTGATGTTCATTTCCGCGTAGGTCATTCCGACCGGGAAATTGGGGCTGACTCGAATTCGGTCTCGCCACTCACCCAATTCGCTTCCATCGATAACCGCGTTCGTGAGGTAGCGGCCGAGTGGCAGTGCGCCAGGTGCGTCGGAGTGGTAGTCAGCAAGCTCGGGGATGATCTCCCACGTGATCGCGCCGACCTGCTCCCAGTACTCCATTGCCTCGGGTGACACCTGCAGCCAGCGGTGCATGGCCTCCTCGTCGAGGAGCTCCGGGTGCGCGTAAGCGATACCGCGGACATATGCCTCGCCCAGCTCGAGGGAATCGTGAATCCCCTGGTCACGCATGACGTGATTCGCTGCGGCCCAGATCATGCCGCCCGAATACGCGGCTGCACCGCCGAGAAGATCACTTGACTCGAGGACGATTGCCTCGCGGCCCTTGAGTGCCAAGCCCAGTGCGGTGGCAATGCCGGACAGGCCACCGCCCACGATGATGACGGGACGTGAGCGCTCGAGTTCAGGTGACTGATGCACTCCGGCACGGTACTGGAGCGCCTGCCGGATTTTCAGGCAGTGTGATGCAGTCAATAGAGTGCGGCCCATGGCTGCAGAGACTCCCGAGCAGGTGCACTTCGCCTCGACGAACAAGAGCCTGTACCCCTACATCCTGGCGACCTTCGTCGCCGTGCTCCTGATCTCGAATATCGGGGCCACGAAGCTCATCGCTTTCGGTCCGATCATCACCGATGGCGGCGCGCTTCTCTTCCCTCTCACGTACGTGATTGGTGATGTGCTCAGTGAGGTCTACGGCTTCACCGCGGCCAGACGGGCCGTGTTCATGGGCTTCGCCATGGCGATCCTGGCGGCGGTCACCTTTTACCTGGTGCAACTCTCCCCGCCGGCTGACGGCTACGAGAACCAGGCGGCGTTCGAGGCGGTCCTCGGTTTCGTTCCGCGCATCGTGCTCGCCAGCGTCTGCGGATATCTCGTCGGCCAGCTGCTCAATGCCTACGTTCTGGTGAAGATCAAGGAGCGCACCAAGGAGAAATACCTGTGGGTGCGCCTCATCGGCTCAACCGTCGTGGGTGAGTTTGCCGACACGCTCGTGTTTTGCACTATCGCCTTCTACGGCGTGATCACCGGCGCCGAGTTCGTGAACTACGTAGTGGTGGGTTACGTCTACAAGACCCTGCTCGAGGTCGTGCTGCTGCCGATCACTTACCCGACCATTCGTGCCATCAAGCGCCGCGAGCCGTCGTACCACCTCGACACTGCGAAGTAGCGCTTACTTGCGGCCGCCCAGTCGGCCCAGCACTTCTTCCTTCATCGCATAGAAGTCACCGTTGATGAGCGCCTCGCGCATCGCGTCGACCATGC
>CALFIA010000318.1 GCA_937876275.1 uncultured Actinomycetes bacterium
CCACATCGTGGCGATAAGTCCCGCGAGACCGAGAAGCCCCACAACCAATGCGAAGACAGGGCGCAATGCACGAGCTCCGCCGGCCAGGAGCAGTGCGAGCAAGGCTCCTGCCGCGAACTCCCACACACGAGTCACCGGACCGTAGAAACCGATCAGCCAGTGGGGTAGGAGTGGAATTCGATGACCGGTTGCCTGGACCATGGTGATGGCGAAGGAGAGAAGCCCCACAATGGTGACGATCGCAATCGGCGGAATCCTGTTCCCGCGCAGCCGCCGCATCAGCACCCAGCCGATGAACAGCAGGAGCGGAAAGAGCAGGTAGAACTGCTCTTCTACGGAGAGTGACCAGGTATTGAGCAGGGGATTCGACGCGGCCGGGGCATCGAAGTAGCCGCCGGTGTTCTTCGCGATGACGATATTCGCGGCGAGCAGGAGTGCACCGATTCCTGTTTGTGCCGTGATCTGCTGCGCGCCGAGTGGTGACTGAACTAGTGCAGAGATCACGATGATGACGAGCACCAGCACAGCTAAGGCGGGCGTGAGGCGACGGAATCGGCGCGCGTAGAACGAGCGGAACCGCAACGTTCCCGATCGCCGCCATTCTCGCGCCAGCATGGCGGTGATGACGAATCCCGAGATCACGAAGAAGATGTCGACACCGGCGAAGCCACCGTGAACACTGAGCCCAGCGTGAAAGCACACGACTACGAGCACGGCGATGGCGCGTAGCCCTTGAATGTCCGGCCGACGATCAGACGATGTCACGGGGGAATTGCTCGCCAATTGAGCGGTCACGAATCCTCCTGGCACACCATCGGACACCCCTGAGCATGGCTTCGAGGCCTCAGTCTATGGCTGAGGAATCCCACAGGATCGATGGCGTATTCTTGAGTGTCCGCGCTCGGCAGGACACGAAATGTCAAGGAGTCTTGCGACCACATGAATCGCACCCGCGTATCGGTTGTCGTAGCTTCGGCTCTCACCATTCTTCTCGTCCTCGGCTTGTTCGCCGCTCTTTCGGTAGTTGTGGGCGGCCGTGCATCAGCGACTTCGGTGGTGGATGCGGCTGTTCCCTCCGAATCCAGCTCGTCGACCGTTGATCCCTTGATGCCGGGCAGCGGAAAGCTCTCCGACATCAAGAACGTCGTGCTGCTCCTGGCCGATGATCTCGACTGGGCAGCGTTCAACGAAGTGCCGCGCCTGAAGGCCTTGATGGACAAGGGGACGACCCTCTCGAATTTTGTCGTCACTGACTCGCTGTGCTGCCCGTCGCGAACGTCGATCTTGCGAAGCCAGTTCGTGCACAACCACAAGGTGCTCTCTAATGTGCCCCAGACCGGTGGCGGGTGGAAGAAGTTCAATTCTCTGCATCTTCAGCGTGACTGCCTTCCGACCTGGCTTAACTCGAAGGGCATCGCGACGTCACTTGTCGGTAAGTACCTCAATGGTTTCCCCAAGGGTGCCCCGTCGCCGACGTACGTGCCGCCGGGGTTCACGAACTTCATTACGTCCGTGTCCCTGAATCAGTCGTACAAGGGCTACAACTACGTGCTGAATGAGAACGGCACATTGCGAAAGTACGGGCATGCTCCGTCCGATTACATCAATGATGTGCTCACGGCGCAGGCGACCAAGATCATCTCGACTTCCACGACCCCGTTCTTCCTCGAACTTGCGTCCTACAGCCCGCACACCCCCGCTCCGGTGGCACCTCGTCATGTCGGGTCACATGCAGGGGCACAAGTTCCGCGCACCGCGGCCTACAACACCCGAGGCGTAGATGAGCCCACGTGGTTGAGCAAGGTTCCGGCCATCGGCCCTAAGCGACTGGCCAATCTTGATTCGCTCTGGACCCGACGAGTGGAGGCGAGTGAGAGCGTCGCTGACTCCTATGACGCACTCACCGCACAATTAGCGGCTTCCGGCCACGCAAGCGACACCTTGATCATCGTGACGTCTGATAACGGATATCACGTTGCCGCGCATCGTCTGGCCACGGGAAAGCAGACTCCGTATCGCGAGGATTCCGTGGTACCGGCCGTGCTTATCGGCCCCGGAATCGCCGCGGGCGCCGTGATCAGCCAGATGACGTCCACTGTCGATCTTGCGCCGACGATTGCCCAGCTGCAAGGCGTTCAGCCACCCGCCTGGATCGACGGACGTAGCCTGCTGCCGTTGCTCGATGGAACCGTGAATCCTGCATGGCGCACCGGAATTCTCACTGAGAACCTCGCGCGCACGAAGCCGGGTGATCCGGATTACGAACTGCTCGAACCCCCCATGTTCCGCGCACTTCGAACGTCATCGTGGCTCTATGTGGAGTACGCCGACGGGACAGTGCAGCTCAATGATCTGATTAACGATCCTTATGAGGTCAACAATGTTGTGCGGACCACGGATCCCACGATCGTGGCTCAGTTAAGAGATCAGCTGCGGGCGCTGAGTACCTGTGCCGGCCCTTCGTGCCTTGTCGCCGACAGCATGCAAACGCCAGGTCCGGCGATCGAGGCGACCCCGTCTGAATCGGCGAGTCCGTCCGCCTCAGCGTCGCCGACCGTGAGCGCTACTACGTCAGCATCACCCGTCGGATGACATTCTCGGCGGCGTGACCATCGTCGAATGAGCAGAAGCGCCGGCGGAAGTGAGCGAGTAACTCGAGGGACGACTGGTCGTCGTATTGCCGAGTGGCCAGAATCTCGGTGAGCTGCTGCTGATTCATGGCAACCGCGCCAGGTGGCTGGGCCAGCAGATCGAAGTAGGTGCCGCGAGATTCACGGTAGGCAGCCCAGTCATCTGCGTAGATGATGATTGGCTTGTCGAGAATCGCGAAGTCGAACATCACCGACGAGTAGTCGGTGATGAGAATGTCAGCGGCGAGGTAGCAATCGATAATCGACGGAAGTCGCGATCCGTTGATGAGCCGACCTTCGCGCTCGAGGCGGTCAACCGCAGGGCCGAGTGACGTGGTGTGGTGAGCGCGTACGAGGAGAACGAAGTCGTCGGGAAGATCGGCGATGAGCCTCTCCAGTTCAAGTCGAAGAGAGGTGTCTCCGGCAGCCTCGCGGAAGGTCGGCGCGTAGAGCACAAGCGTGCTTTCAGGCGAGACTCCGAGCGACTCGCGGCAACGACGAGCATCATCAGAGGTTGAATTCACCAGTACGTCGTTGCGGGGGTAGCCGAACTCAAGCCAGGTGTACGAGCATGGGTAGGCGTGACTCCACATCTCAGTTGAATAGGCATTAGAGCTCAGTGCGTAGTCCCAGCGATCGCTGCGACGAAGGAGGTCGACGAATTCCTGCCGGGTGCGCGCAGCGTCCTGAGCAACGACTTGACCGTTCTGCCGAGGAGTGACGCGATTGGGATCCACCGCAGTTCCGGCCACCGCACTTCCCATGACATCAAGACCGCAGAACTTCAGCGGAGTGCCATGCATGGTCTGGATATGGACTTGTCCGGGGCGCTTCACGTACGCGCCCGGGAAGTTCACGTTATTGACGAAGTACTTCGCACGCGCAAACGCAGCCCACTGCTTGATGCCATTCGGCTTGATGGCCTTGACGCCGGTAGGCAAGAGCGCCTGCTTCGAAGGGTCGAGAATCCAGATAGCGGTGAGCTCGGGAGCGATGCGCTGCATCTCCTCGAAGATCGCACGCGGGTTACAGCCGAAACCGGTGCCCCAGTACTCGGAAAAGACCACGAGTCTCGGGTTGATGGGCAGCAGGCGCATGAAACCGTAGTAGAGGCGGCCGATGGCGCGAACCTTGCGCACCGCACGGCGTAGCGGCCAGTAGATCTTGCCCAGACGACGACGTGTCGGAGCGCGGCGAACATCGATCCAGCTGTACGCCGCGTACGCCCGATAACCATGCTCGCGGAAAAGGCGACCGCGGATATTGCTGGGCAGATTGCTGTTCTGTGTTTCATCGGCCGCCGGGTAGTAACGCTTGGCGAGAACTGCACCCTGCTCAAAGAAGCGCTTCCTGTCGCGCTTGGCCAGACGACCCTTGTTCTGCAGGATCGTGACGAAGTGATTGACCATGATGTCGTACAGGTGCTTGCGCGTTCGCGGATCAATGTCGAGTCGATCTGCCTCCGCGAATACAAGCTCGTATTGAGCAAACACGTCAAAGTGCTTGGGGCTGGTGCTCGACAGGATGCTGCCGCCGCCTCGGCGCTGGCGATAGAGAAGCACCACGCGGTTGAGAGTTACTGCCGTGCGCGCGTTCAGCAAGATCGTGTAGGTGAAGGAGATGTCCTCGTAGAAGCCGGTGCGGAACTTCACGCCCAGGCGAGTCAGGAAGTCGCGACGGTATGCCTTGTTGCAGGCAATCGGCAGGAGGTTGAAGAGTGGCAAGTGATCACGGGGCTCGAAGACACTCGGTGAGAGTCGGGCGAGCAATTCGGCTCCCCAGCTGACTGCTTGCTTGCCATCCCACCAGACCCGTGAGTAGTTGTAGATCAGTACTTCGGGGCGAGCATTCGCCTCGAGTTTCTCGGCAATCGCGCGAAGTGACCCCGGGGCAAAAGTGTCATCGCCATCGAGAAAGAGAATGTATTCGCCTTCAGCTGCGTCGACGCCGGCATTACGGGCGAGGCCGAGACCGACGTTCGCACTGAGGTGAAGTGGCTTGATGCGTGAATCGAGTAGCGCCATCTCATCGGCGATGTCGCCGCTGTGATCAGGTGAGCAGTCGTCGACGACGACGATTTCATAATCATCGAAATCCTGATCGAGAACCGATGTGATGCATTCGCGCAAGTAAGACTGGACGTTGTAGATCGGCACGATGATCGAGAAGAACGCCACGAGATGGAGGATACAGGCCTGCGAATGGGGCGGAATCGCAGGAAACGCCTCACGATTCGCTTCGTGGCGCTGTAGTAGGGTTTTCGAGTGACTTCATCAGTGACTGATTGCCTTAATCCCATTCTTGTCGGCGGCACCGGTCGCAGCGGATCAACCATCCTGGGTCGTCTTCTGGGTGAGCATCCCGATCTGCTCCTCACGAATCCTGAGGAAGTTCGCTTCATCTCCAATGACCACGGTCTGGCCGAGGCACTTGCCATGAAGCAGGGCTCCTGGCCGCGTCGAATGCGAGCTAAGCGCGAGGCCAAGCTCGCAGTTGAGCGCACAAAAGGCCTCTGGTACTTCCGTAACAAGAAGACCGGCCTGCACACATCGATGACCCTCGAGGAGATCGATGAGCTCGCTGCCCCGTACTTTGCCAATTTCGGCAAGACACCAGTAGAGGCCACCCAGGCCTTTGTGTACGGCGTCATGGCGAAGGTCACCAAGGGACTCGATGGTCGTCGCTGGGTAGACGGAACTCCGGCAAATGCCCGCATCACAGATCTCATCGAGCCGATCTACCCCGACTGCCAGGTAGTGGCGATGATCCGCGATGGTCGCGATGTGGCGGCGTCATTTGTTGCCCAGAAGTTCGGTCCGACCGAGATCTTCGCGTCGTTGCGCCAGTGGGAGACCCGCATGCTGCGCATGCGCCAGGCAGAACTCGCCTGCGTCCCCGGTCGAATTCTGACGATCGACATGCTCAACCTCGTTGATCTCGATCGCGACGGCACCTTGCAGCGCATCTGCGACTTCTTGAATCTGGAAATTACGCCTGAGTTCCGCGCGTGGTTTAACGAGAATGTGCGGCTCGAGGATGCAAATGTCGGGCGCTGGCGCACCCAGTTCGATGCCGAGACTGTCAAGAAGATTGACGCGGTCTATGCCGAGATGGTCGAGCGAGTGGCCGCCTCGGGCGCACAAATTCCTCTGCCGTCCTGATCGACGAAGTCATGTGAAAGGCCCCGCGGATGTTTCACCGCGGGGCCTTTCACATGAGTGTGCTACTTCTTGCTTGCCTCGAGCAGCAGCGTGGCAACGTCGACAACCTCGACGCCTTCGGCCACGCCCTCGGACTGGCGGGCGGTGACGGCGTCATTGAGCATGACGGAGCAGAAAGGGCAGCCCACGGCGATCTTCGACGCACCGGTGGCGATGGCCTCGTCGCCGCGGTTCTTGTTGATCTGGGTGCCGATCTTCTCCTCCATCCACATGCGAGCGCCACCGGCGCCGCAGCAGAAGGACTTGTCGCCATGGCGAGGCATCTCGACCTTGGTGGCGCCGGTCGATTCGATGAGCTCGCGTGGCGGCACGTACACATTGTTGTGACGGCCCAGGTAGCACGGGTCGTGATACGTGACAGTGGTGCCGACCTCGGAGACCGGGGTGAGACGACCTTCCTTGACCAACTGGCCGAGAAGCTCGGTGTGGTGCACGACCTCGTAGTTACCGCCAAGCTGCGGGTACTCACGCTTGAGAGTGTTCAGGCAGTGCGGGCAGGTCACGACGATCTTGGTCGCCTTGATCTCGTTGAGTACCTCGACGTTCTGCATGGCCTGCATCTGGAAGAGGAACTCGTTGCCAGCACGACGTGCAGGATCACCGGTGCAGGTCTCGCCTTCACCGAGAACCATGAAGTTCACGCCGGCGATGTTGAGGAGCTCGGCGACGTTCTTGGTGGTGCGCTTCGCGCGATCCTCGAATGCACCCGCGCAGCCGACCCAGAACAAGTAGTCGACGTCGGCGGGGATTTCGTCCTCGCCTTCCATGCCGAATACCTTGACGTCGAAGTCGACCTCGGCGATCCAGGCGTTGCGATCGCTCGCGTTCATGCCCCACGGGTTGCCCTTGTTCTCAATGTTCTTGAACAGGCCGTTGAGCTCGCTTGGGAAATCTGTGGCGATCATGACCTGGTTACGGCGCATGTCGGCGATGTGGTCGATGTGCTCGATATCGACCGGGCACTGATTCACGCAAGCACCGCACATGGTGCATGACCACAGAACGTCGTCAGCGATGATCGGAAGCTCTGCACCGGTCGAGCGGTGACCGTCGAAGGTGTAACCATCATCGCCTGCATGCTCACTGCCTTCACGGGAACCAATGAACGGGCGCATGACCTCGGTCTGCACGCTCTCGGGAAGCTTCGCGAGAACTTCCTCATTCACCTCACCGAGACCGGGATGAGTTCCCTTGGCAGCCTTGAGGTACGGGGCTTGCGCAAACATCGTGTCGCGCAGATCCATGATGAGCAGCTTCGGTGACAGCGGCTTCTCGGTGTTCCATGCGGGGCACTGCGACTGGCAGCGACCGCATTCGGTGCACGCCATGAAGTCGACGTAGTTCTTCCAGGTGAAGTCACCGATGTGACCCTTGCCGAATGATGCGTCGTCCGGCGGATCCTCGAAGTTGACCGGCTCGCCCTTGTAGTAGATCGGCAGCAGCGGACCAAGTGCATTAGGGCGACGCGAGGTGTAGACGTTCACCGGCGCTGCGCCAATGTGAAG
>CALFIA010000319.1 GCA_937876275.1 uncultured Actinomycetes bacterium
CACGAGAACACCGGCCCCAGGGTCGGGCTCTGTGTCGACTTCCACGCCCTGCAGAACTGCCGCAGAGAGTGACTCGATGGTTCGGACGTCTACCGAAGGGCCATGCAGATAGACGGAGAGATGATCGTGATCCGCGGCGGTCATGGCACGAACAGTGACGGAGTCCGCAGAAGCGATGGCGCTCTCCAGTCCTTGCACGAGCTCGGTAGGCAGGGGAGTCGTCGAAGCGCTGCTGATCAGCGTGCCCACCTGCGAGGGGATTGAATGACTGAAGGCTGCGTTGCAGAGGCGAGCGGCGACCCGGGCGAACTCACCACTGGCTACCGGGTCGACCTGGATCGTGGCCCGAATGAGGCCTTCGAGACAGGCGAGCTCATGGCGGGTTGCAGCATCGACCTCGGCCCCGTCGGCGATCCTGGCGATGATCGCTTCGGCCTGCGCAACGCACGCTGAGAGTTGACTATCAATAACCGAGGCCGCGTTCGCCCTGATGATCTCCGCATTCATTGCGGCACGCTGCAGCAAGAGTGCATCCTGAGCCCGGCGGAAGCGTCGGGTAGTAAGCGAGGCGACCACCACGACGACCGGAACGATGACGAGGCAGTTCACAATGCCGATCAGTAATGGTTGTCGGTCAGCAGGTGCAGCATGGGCTGCGAGCGCGATCATGCCAAATGCCCAGATCGCCAGGCTCACGGCAAACTTCCAGCGTCGAGACCACAACGCGATTGCAATGAGCGCATAGCCCGATGTGACCATTCCGGGTGCGAGTTCGGCTACTGAGATGTCGTGCGGGAGACCGAATCGTGCTATCCAGGGCGTCAACGCGAGAGCGAGCAGCGCGCAGGCCATTGTGGGCAGACTTGGTTTGCGCTGACGCAGCAGAATTCGTGCGCCAACTATTACCGCAGCCAGGTTGGCTGCAATGATCAACCACCCGGCGACCGTGACACCTGCCGAAAGAACATCAAAAGCGATGCCGACAGCGCCCACCGCCAACAGTGGAGCCGAGAGCAGTGTGCGGCCCTGCGCGAAGCCGTCGTTGGAAATACTCACAGTGGTTCGGGTCGCGGAGGTCGGCACGGTGATGGTGACTTCCGTTCGGCCCGGTTCGGTTGAGAATGACCACGAGCCGCCAATTCCCGAGATCCCGGCATCGAGAACTGAGCTCCATCCGAGGCCAGGGGTTGCGTCCTTCGAAATCCCGGACCCGTTGTCGGCGATGTGGATGTGCACCACATCGCCGTCGACCTTGCCGCTGACGATCACCTCTGTTGCGCCACCGTGCAGCACGGCATTCAATGCGCACTCGACGATCGCGGCCCGCCCTGCTGCGCGAGCCTCATCGGAGACAGGCAGGTCAATGATTGACTCATCGAGGGTGACGATTCCGGCCGCCACACGAGCAGCCGTGGCTACCCGCAGGCTGTGCTCAATTTCGCCGGGAGTACTGCCAAGTTCGATGGTCCCCGCCTCAGAGATCAGGGTTTTCAAGCCCTCGCGATCGGGCTCCTCTGCCTGCAACAGGTAACGCAGAGTGCTGAGGAGGCGCTCGTGAACACTGACTGCCGCCGCTCGCCACATCCGCGAACGCTCCTGGGTCTCCTGCTCCGCTTGAATCCGCTCAGCAAGCCGTGCCCGCGAGGCGTCTTCGATCCGCGCTCGGCGCAGCAGGAAGTGCCAGGCGGTCCAGAGGGCGAGCGAGGAGGCTGCGAGTGATACGTAGGAGATCCAGCCATCGGCAATGGCAAGAGCGCCAGGCACGACATTGCCGGGGTGCATAGACCACGCAACTGCCAGCGCGAATGTGCAGGCGACGATTGAAATGAGACCGACGAGCGGGTCTGTCAGAAGAACAAGTGCGTACGCGACGTGTCCGGCGGAGGTTGCGACGGCGATCCAGGTGACCTCACTCGCGGTGCCGTGATTGATAAGCGTGGCGATCACTAGCGCGAGCGGGGCACCCATGATCAGCCAGATGCCTGCCGTCCGTCGGGAGAAACACCACCCCAGAGCGACACAGGCGGCCGAGACAACCAATGCCGCACGATCGGCCGGGGCCAGAAGTCGCCAGTGCCCAGCCCCGACTAACGCGGCGAAGAGCCAGGCTTCGGAAAGTAGAAGGAGAATGAGCCACCGTCGTGTGTCGAGGAGTCCTGCAACTCGTGAACCGACGATTGCGTTCTCGTCTGACCTAGGGAACAAGGCCTTCATCACGTGCCTTGCGGTAGAGGTCAGTCTTGCTCGGGATTGCCGTGCCGACCTTCAAGTACTTCTCGCGCACGCGCTTGATGTACTCCTGAGCAGTCGCAGGCTTGACCTCCATGCGGCGTGCCACAGCGTCGATCGTCAGCCCGGAGGCGTAGAGCACCATGGCGGTGCGCTCGCGCTCCGTGAGCGGCACGCTCACGGTTTCGTCCTCAGCCAGAATCGCGGCAACATCACGTGAGGTGGACGGTTCGCCCTGGAGTGTGAGCATGAAGGCGTTCGCGAACTCCTCGCTCTCGGACTGCTTCGACACGAAGCCGAGGGCGCCAACCCGCAGTGAAGCTCGAACGGTTGCCGGATTAGCGAGTGCACTCACGATGAGCACCTTGCACCCTGCATCGACGAGCTCGGCCGTATTGGTGACAGGGGAGCGGGTGTCGCCGAGATCGAGGTCGAGGATGGCGCAATCGATCGGCTGCCGGCCATGCTCGGCGATGGCATCGGAGATCGTGGCCCCTTCATAGGCAAATTCAGCATCAGGTACCAACGCGCTGATCCGGGCACGCAGGGCATCGCGAAAGAGCGGGTGATCATCGATCACCGCGACACGGATGGCGGCTGCCATGTGGATCTCCTTCGCGTAGGTACACGAGTCTGCCGTGGATTTACCGGCTGAGCTGGTTCGGGTCTCGCCTTTGGAAGGTTTGTCATGAATCTGGGGACAATCATTCTTGGTTGGACAGCGCAAGCATGTGCCACCCGCAGTGACTTTCAACTTCACCGTGAGACTTTGCGACGAGGTTCGTAGGTGGCTGAGGTCATCTTCACTATCCCGGCACAATTGAGATTAGAGAGTTCGTCAGGAAACCGGGGACGGCTGATGGTCAGTGTTGGATCCCGACGTTACTTACCGTGTAAGCACCATGTCCTCCCATCGTCGCGCGCGGACGGCCTCGATAGGCGTGAGCCGTCCAGGTCGTCGATCAGGCATGCACCGGTGGCTGGTGGGTGGTGTTGCCACCGTCACTGCTTTCGCAGGAATACTCGCCACTGCACCCGCCGCTTCAGCCACGCCGGCGATCACCGTGAGCACATCGGCAAGCAGTGTCGCGCCGAGCTCGACCGTTGATCTCACTGCAGCCGCGCCGGTAGCGCAGGCAGGCTCCACCACTCAGGAGATCACCCAGGTCATCGACCCGACAAAGGTGAAGCTGACCGCCCTGTCAGACATTACGTACCCGGTGGGCTGGTCACTGTCGTACTGCTCGGGCGCATCGACCGACTGCACTGTTGCCGGAAACTTCTCGGCGACCACACCGGCGAACGCCACTGCGTGGGCGAATGTGAAAGCCATCAAGGCGACGGGCTCCATCGATTCACAGGGCGAATCGGGCGGCTATCAGAAGGCCGCGGGCACGGCGACCGGCGCGGGGATCCAGCAGACGCCCGCCACGATTCCTGCCTCCGGTGCTGGGGACGGCTACCAGGCATTCTTCGATCCAGGGCATACCCGGGTGTTCAACGTGTACCACCACCAATCGGGCACCTCTCAGATCGACTGCCATGTCATCACGACTGGCGCGACGTGTTCGGGCTTCCCGTTCCGCTCAGGTATCTCCACGACAAATCAGTACTCGATGGGTCGCGTGGTGGGTACCAAGATCTGGATCCCGGGCTTCCGGACGGGGGCAACATCCGCCGACTACTCCGTGGGATTCAGTTGCGTGGACATCTCGGCGGTCCTGTCCTCGGGTGGGGCCCCGGCGCTGTGCTCAACCTCCTTTGTTCCTCTGGCCACCGGTGCGAGCGTGTCGATCGGAAGTGTGTCGGACAATGATCTCCGCGCGATACGTTCGATTGACGGGGTGTCCACCGGCGGGTCAAGCACTGAAAGCCAACTGTGGAGCATGGTCGTCGGGACGGGAAACCTCATCTGTCTCGATACTGCCACCGGAGCCGCGTGCTCAGGAATGCCCGCTAATGGATGGCCCACGGCGGTCAAGGGTTACAAATTGGACAACTATGTTGGTGGCTTTTACACCTCGCTTGCCGTGGCCGATGGTCGCATCTACCTTGAGGGCTCCGATTCGGCAGATCCAAATGTTGTTGGCAACTTGACGATCGCCTGCGTGCTCGTAAGCAATCCTGCGACTACGTGCACGGGATTCACGGGCGGCAAGAATCTGGGAAAAGCGAACACGAACATCTCTGGTGCAGCTGCCTCCTCAGGCTATGGTGCTAGCAGGGTGGGTAACCTCGTTGAGTTGCCCTCGTCCTCGGGCACCTCGTCCGGCGTGTGTCTGCTCGGCGATACCCGAGCGCTCGGCTATTACGACAATAACCAGGTGCGCCCGGCGTCAAGCACGACAGCAGTGCCGTGCTGGGATTCCTTGGGCAACTCCTTCAACGGTCCCGCCAGCCTCAGCACCATGGTGACCTCCGCATTCAGCTGGGGATTCGCGGAGTATCAGCAGCCGTTGCGCATGGGCTCGCGGATCTTTTGGGGCAATGGCGTCAACTTCAGGAGTGATGCCAACTACCCGCCACGAGCATTCTGCTGGGATGCGAGTGTCTCGAGTGGTGCGGGCGGTCCATGCGCAGGAATGCTTGACACCGGCTATGTGACCGACAACTACTCGGTGACTCCAGACCCGGTCATCACGAACTGCATGTGGGTGACGCGTCACGACCAGCCCAATCTCGTCACGTACAACATGGTCGATCGAGTGACCAGTTGTGCATCTGTTGCGCCGAGTGCGGTCTCATTCGCAGGTGCCAGCATCGTGCCCCGCATGGCCTGTACAGCCAACCCCGATGCCATTCGTTCGTGGGATTCGTTCACGCTGACGAATGTCGCGGGGAGCAGCAGTTACACGGCTACGTTGACCGTGAAGAATTCCAGTGGCAGTGCGATCTCCGGGTGGACCGATATTCCCGTGACCACGGGAACTGCCCTGAGTCTCAGCAGTCTGTTGCCGGCGACGACCGGCCTCACTCCAAGTTTCGACGTCACCATTGTTGCCAGTTCCGGTTCTCCAACCTCTGCTACGGCGACTGTGGTGGTCGTCGGTGATGCGCCGGAGCTCTGCTCGCGCGTGACGGCTCTGGCCGTGTGTCCGACAGCCCTAGGCCCGGTGGATCCCGGCGCGCTCGTTCCCGGATCGGTCGGCATCACCGGTTCGGGTTCCTCATCGATCGGAGCATCGACGACAACCTTCGTCTCCGGCTCGGCCAGCGTGACGATCACCGCGGCGAGCTCCTCTCAATGCGGAAGTACGTTGTCGGGTCGGGCAGGCGATGCGAGTTCCGGCGCTGGCGGTAACCCTGTCGCGGGGGTCACGGTGTCGCTGCTGGATAGCAGCGGGGTGGCGGTCACGTACCCGAATGACTACTCGGTGGTGGCCTTACAAGGTCAGCCGGTGACGACGACGACTGATGCGTCAGGTAATTACTCATTCGGATACTTGACGCCTGGTTCGTATAAAGCACGGTTCGGCTCCCTCTCTTCAGCGACGTCAACAAGTGCGACCGTGGTCTCGGGCGCGGCCGGTTCGTCACTGACGACCGTGAGCGGTTCAGGCGGTACGTCGACCTCGGCGGTTGGCGCGCTGGTGGTCGGCACGAATGGCGTGGTCAATGGCCTGTATGTGCTGGCGGCGACTGCATCGGCAGATACTTCCACCGGTGGCCAGGGCGTGACGCAGACGATCTCGCCGATGACCAATGACACGGCGTCTACGGGTGGAACGAAGCCAGCGTCGGGAACCCCGGTGAAGCTGTGCAGCCCTGGTGGATCGGCGCCGTGCACGCAGACCAGTGTGGTCGTGTCGGGTGAGGGCACGTACACGGCTAATGCGAATGGCACGGTGTCGTTCGTGCCGCTGCCCGGTTTCACGGGCACGGCGACGCCAGTGCCGTACACCTTCACTGACTCCGCCGCGAGCAGTGCGTCGAGCACGATTACTGCGACCGTGGTGCCTGCTCCGGTGCCTGCAGCCAATACGGGTTCGGGTGCCTGGGATACCAATCAGACGTTCACGCCGTTCGCTGACGACACTCCTGGATCAGTCGGAGGCACGTCATACCCGTTCTCGGCAACGAGTGTGAAGATCTGTGCGGCTTCGACGGCTGATGCATCATGCACGGCCACCTCCAACATCGTGGTGGCCAATGAAGGTACGTGGAGTGTTGATCCGGCGACAGGTGTGGTGACCTTCGATCCGCTTCCAACGTTCACGGGCACGGCAACGCCGATCAAGTACTGCGTGTCGGATTCGGTCAGTCAGCGGGCCTGCTCGACGATCACTCCCACGGTGAATTCGCCCGTGGCGCCGAGTGCCACGGCGGAGACGAAGTCGGTGGCCCCTGGTGGCACGGTGGCGTTCTCGACGTTGACCGGTGCTGCTGGTGCGGGGGGCGCAACTGCAGGGCAGTCCGTCGGCGGTCTGGCGACTCTTGCACCGCCGCCCATGAAGAAGGCCCATAACCTGGCCAGGGCGAGGCGGTTTCGG